>JBQGEO010000726.1:0-5143 GCA_052039655.1 Pararcticibacter sp. | reverse complement strand
AGTTCGGCGGATATCCAATATGGTAAGATGAACTCAGAATAGGATCAGAAGAAGCGAGCAGTTGCTTTGCCTCTTTCAAGTCTTCTATCACTTTATCCAGAACTTCCGTAACATTTGACATTGGCGTAATGTCTTTGGAATAGCTGGTAACATATGGGATGCCCCGGCCTGAAGGATCATTTTTATACGAAACTGCAAACATTCTCAATAGATCAAAATGGAGGTAAGCTCTTAATCCAAGTGCTTCTCCTTTAATGATATTGAAAGTTCTGTTATCCAAAAATACCGATTTGGAATCATCTATATGTCCAAGTATCAGGTTGCAATTGGTTATAGCGTTATATAATCCACTCCAAATCCTGTCTTTTCTGGCGATAAAATTCTTATCGTTGTAGTTGAAAAAGGATGTTTGCTCGTACTTCAAATCCAGATTATCGTTCAGAGGGTATTTATAGTGCTGGGCTAATACCTCAGGTGTACCAACGGTAAGCTCTTTTCCATAAAGATCCTCCTGTGCACAACGGCTATATACCCCTAGTAAGCTCTCCTGGAATCCGTTCTCCGTTGAAAAAAGTTCATCTACTGATATATCTGTTTCCGGTTGTAAATCCAACCATTTTTTACACGAGCTTAAAAGGAATGCTGATATCAGCGTAAAGAGTAATATCTTATTCTTCATTTTTTTAATTTATATAAAAGAATTAAAAGACAGCTTGTACAGAGAAGGTTACAGTCCGGGCAAACGGATAATCCAGCCCTCTCTCCTGTTTCACTGATGACGTATACCAAATATCATTTCCGGTTGCAGAAAACCTCAGACTGGACATTCCTAATCTTGATGCTAATGATTTCCCGGCCTGATAGGACAGATACAAAGACTGAAGGCTGAGCATGTTGTTTTTTTGCACAAATCTCGAAGACGTCCGTGTAGATCCCAGCTCTGATATATCTTTAAATTGCACCTTATCTCCGGGTTGCTTCCATCTGTTAACAAAAGCTCTGCTGTCTACATTATAAGCAGGATCCGCATTCTCTACCCTATCAACAAGTGTTTGATTATACTGGTCGCCTCCCAGATACGTTTGAAAGGTTGCGGTCAACATGAAATTCTTATAATTAATAGTTGTTCCGAAAAATCCTTCCAGCTTATTCGTAGCATCTCCAACAACCCCAATATCTCTCACATCCCATTCGTACGTCAGAGTCCCATCCTTTTTGATAAATATCTCTTTTCCATTTTCCGGATCTATACCAAGTGAAGGGACAGCATAGATAGCGTTGATTGACTGCCCCTCGTTAAATCTTAAAAGAGGTACCCCACGGTATCCCCCTTTATCCTGAGGTAAATCCTGCGCCTCATCAGCCCTTTCATTATATCTTTTAAGCGCGTTAGAAATCCTGACGATTTTATTTTCGAGTCGTGTCAGGTTTGCATTAAATGATAAAGACCAATCCTTTGTCTTTAAAACATTGAGGTTAGTCATCAGCTCTACACCTTTGTTTTCCATATCTCCAACGTTTTCCTTATAAGAAGGAAAACCTGTTGACGGCGGAAGCATTACGTCAGCAACGAGTCCTTTCGTTCGTTTAAAATAAACTCTCGGGGAGAAATATAACCGATCATTCAATAGACCTAAATCAACGCTTAAGTCATAGTTCCAGGTTTTTTGCCATGCGAGATTTTCATTGCCAAAGGCCTTCACTGCTGCTCCGACACCTGAACTATACCAATTATTAGTGTAGTAACTATAAGTCGTTTTTGACAAATAAGGGTCAAACGACACCGAGCCTGTCAGACCAGTACTTGTTCTTATTCTCAATTGACTTATTAAATCAGAATGAAAAAAATCTTCTTTATGAATATTCCAGCCTAATCCAAGCGACCAAAAAGGTGCAATCTTGTTTTCCAAACCGAATTTTGAAGAACCATCTGCTCTCACAGTAGCATCGAGAAGATATCTATTCTTAAATGAATAATTCAAGCTAAAAAACGAGCCGAGAAGCCGTGATCGCTGGAGACTGCTATAAGGAGTTGCGTTTTCTCCATATCCACCAGCAAAACCAATACTGGCAAACCTGTCATTCGGAAAACCAATAGCGGTAACCTCTTTGTAGTCGGATAGCTCCGTTCTGATATTCCCTCCCAGCATCATATTAAAGAAGTGGTCAGATATCTGTTTAACCCATGTCAACCGGATATTACCATCTACGATAGTTTCCCGGTTTTGGGAATTAATATATCTTCCTTTTTCCTTTATCCTGTCGGTAGAATAATTAAAAAACTCGTTGGCAAGCGGAGACTTAAAGTTATCACCTGTATGATTCCGACTGGTCAAACTCGCAACACCTCTCAATCTCAAACCCTTGGCAATTGTCCAATCACCCGCAAAAGCATCAATTAACTCTATATATGATGACTTGCTGAAACTGCTTAGCTGTGCATCATACAGAGGATTCAATACCGGATCGGTAGTGATTGAATCACTGCCTGTACTGGAGGTCTCCCTGTTTATCCATGTATCTATTTGCCTGATCACGTTTCCTTTATCATCATACACAGGATAATAGGGATTCATTCTCGCATAAGTACTGAAACTGCCATAAGGAGAGTCCTGGGATTTAACATAGGAAACACTTACATCGTTCTTAAACTGGAGTTTGCTGCTGCTGTTGTAGCTGAAACTCATTCCTCCGCTATAGCGATCCCTGCCGGACTCCTTCATTACTCCCGGCATTGTCTGATAGCGCAGGTCTATGCCATAACGAAACAAGGGATTACCCCCCTCAACATATAAGGAGTGTTTTTGTCCTATTGCCGTCTCAAGAGGCTGAGACAACCAGTAAGTATCAAAACCTGTAAGTACCTTTTCTTTTTTATCATAGTACATTTTATTCAGCTGATCCTGGCTATAGTTTTGACGAACTGTATTACTATACAACCCCGCAAGCCTTTCATATTCGAGCTTATCGGCACCATTCAATACATGATAATCTGATAAATCCGGACCTGTAACATTCGTTTCATAATTATATGAAAGCTGAAGTTTTCCTTCTTTAGGAGCCTTGGTTGTGATAACAAGTACACCGTTTGCAGCTCTCGAACCGTAAACTGCGGTCGCAGCAGCATCCTTTAGCAGAGTAACACTTTCAATTCTGTTGATATCCAGGTCGTAAACTTTCTCAAGACTCACTTCATACCCGTCCAGAATGAAAGCCGGAAGATTCGCAGTGCTCGTGAGATTGTCTCGCCGCAAAATATCAGTACTTCCTCCGGGCAATGATGATGACCCTCTGACATTAATAGAGGGTAACGCATTCGGATTCGAGCCTATAATATTATTATCCAATATTTTAAAAGAGGGATCAAAAGACTGGATACTTTTTAAAAGGTTCTGAGGATTCACTCTTTTCAGATCCTCTCCTTTCACAGTCACCGCTGTTCCGGTAAAGCTTTCTTTCTTGATTTCCTGATACCCGGTGATTACTACGTTTTGCAACTCTTTTACATCGGGCGATAACCTTACATGAATTACCCCTTTGTTTCCCACCGGGACTTCATGACGCTTAAAACCAATCATGTTGAAAACTAAAACGGAACCAGAAGGCACCCCGGCAAAATCATATTTTCCATTAGCATTGGTTACTGATGTTTTTGCCACCGCATTCGGCACCTGCAAAATAACGGTCACCCCCGGTAACGGGTCTCCATTCTCGTCCGTAACCGTTCCCCTAACAGGACCGTCAGGAAGAAGAGCCTGAACCGATTCTTTCATAGCCGCACCAACAGACTCCAGCAATGTCCTTTCCTTTTCCTTTACTACTATCGTCTTTTCAATAATCGAAAAGGTTAAAGGCTGGTCCTTAAAGATTTCTCTGAGCGCTTCTTCCAGTTGTTCGTTGGCAGTTCTCACCGTTACGGGAGCAGCTTTCTTCAGCAATTTGTTATTGTAAACGAAATTATAGCCTGTCTGCTCACGCAAGCGGACAAATACTTCCGACAATTTACTGTTCCGTTCATTAAGGGTGACCTTCTGAGAATAAAGGGCGGCACTGACATGGAGGCAGGCTGCCATTATTATAATCCCCGTAATCTTCATAATCCGTACTAATTGGGAAAATAACGTTCCTGAATGTTGCCTGTAAGGCAGCGTAAAGATTTTCAGGCAGATACTGAGGTATCTGCATTGGTAAAGTAAAGCATGTTTCATACTTTTGCTTTGTTTGGGTTAATGCTGATTAAGTGAAACGAATTGGTAATAATTTAAAGGGGTTAACCTGAACGCGTTATCCAAAGCCTTTCCTGGAGACCGGATAACATTCTCCTGCTCCGGGGCGCAATCCGGAGCGGGTTATTATTCGTTTAACCCTACAAATGGTGTGTTATGTACTGTTTATCTTCATATTTGCCTGGTGAGAATTAATAATTTTATTTTTCTGTTGATAATACGGTGATCTTTCTGCCATCAATCCTGAACTCAACCCCTCCACCCTGTTCCAGCATTTCCAGAACCTTTGAAATTTTCACAGACTGGGAGATGACTCCGGTATATTCTTCATCAGGTAGATTTTTGTCGTATTCAACTGTAACGTCGTACCAGCGGGCCAGCTGTCTCATAATTTCACTAAGCCTGGCGTCGCTAAACTGAAAGTATCCATTTTTCCAGGCGGTCGCTTCTTCCAGATCGGCATGCGGGATCACGCTGATGCCAGAACCGGAAACCCCGGCCTGACTCCCCGGCTTCAATAATACTTTTTTCCCAGCACCCGACACTTCTACGGAGCCTTCTATCAGTGTAGCTACCGCCGCCGGTTCACTTGCATAAGAATTAAAATTAAAGCTGGTACCCAGCACCTTTACATCCATTCCCCGTCCCTTTACAAAGAATGGCTTATTGCGGTTCCGTGCTACTTCAAAATAGGCTTCGCCTGTTAATTCAACATTCCGTGTATCGCCGGTAAATGCAACCGGAAATTTCAGTGACGAAGCAGAGTTCATCCAAACTTTCGAGCCATCTTCGAGGATGAGCATATACTTCCCTCCGCTGGGCGTAGAGATGATATTGTAAGCTGTCTGTGATTTATCTTTCGACGATCCGGCAGCCCCGGACATATCATAAATCAACTGTCCGTCCCGGGTTTTTCT
>JBQGEO010000725.1:0-2247 GCA_052039655.1 Pararcticibacter sp. | reverse complement strand
GTTTTATAGAAATCGTCTACCACAACACGCCCGCGATCTGTTTTTACTCCAGCTTCTTCAAGTCCGATGTTTTCGATGTTCGGAGTGATACCTACAGCCGAGAGGACGATATCTGCTTCGAGAGTCTCGGTGCCTTTAGCTGTTTTTACCTGCGCTTTACATCCTGTACCTGAAGTATCAACAGATTCAACAGTTGAGCTGGTAAGGATATTGATGCCAATTTTCTTCAGGCTGCGTTCCAGTTGTTTTGAAATCTCTTCATCTTCAACCGGAACAATGCGATCCATAAACTCTACGACGGTTACTTTAGTACCCATTGCATTGTAGAAGTAGGCAAATTCAATCCCGATAGCTCCTGAACCGACCACGATGATGCTTTTTGGCTGTTCGGGGAGATTCATCGCCTGGCGGTAGCCAATTACCTTTTTTCCATCCTGAGGAAGATTTGGAAGTTCGCGTGAACGTGCACCTGTAGCAAGGATGGTGTGCTTCGCGGAGTACTCTTTTGCAGAACCATCGGCTCCCTTTACTTCGACTTTGCCACCTTTCTTAATTTTGGCAACACCCATGATCACATCGATCTTGTTCTTTTTCATCAGGAACTGGATACCTTTGCTCATGCCTTCAGCCACACCGCGGCTGCGTTTGACGACTGCAGCAAAGTCTGGCTCTCCACCCTGTACATTAATGCCGTAATCAGAAGCATGTTGAATATATTCAAAAACCTGTGCGCTTTTCAATAACGCTTTTGTTGGAATACATCCCCAGTTAAGACAAATTCCGCCTAAAGATTCGCGTTCTACAATGGCTGTTTTGAGGCCTAACTGTGAAGCGCGAATCGCAGCGACATAGCCGCCGGGACCGCTTCCGATAACTATCAAGTCGTAATTCATAAGAATTTCTAATTTAATATTTTTGAACGCGTCAAACTTACATAAATTTTTGGATTCAAAATTTCATGGAAATCACATAAACTGAGTTGTGCGATTGTTTTTCGCTAAACGCCCTGTGGCATCATAGTGTATAGATAGAGAGCAGTTGAGCCTTAGCTTGTATAGCTGTATAATTATCCACAAACGTCCAAAAAGTTTTCCACAGTAAATGTGTCGCCTGATACCTTCCCGATAGAAATCGTAAAGAAAAGAAAGAAAATTTCCAATATATCAATAATTGGTTCGCGTTTAGTTGATTATTAATATTAATTTAACATTGAAATCTATATTTTTTTGAAAAACGTAGCTATCTTTGCCGTCGAAAATCAGAATAAAATTTTCATTTTTTTATCAAACAGCAAATTTTTATGAGGAAGTTTTTACTTTTTACACTTCTTGCCTTACTGGGAGTGGCGACTTCGTATGCCCAGGTGACAACTGGAAGTATGACGGGTATCGTAAAAGATGGATCCGGAGAAACTTTAATTGGTGCTACCGTTAAAGCCACTCACTTATCTACAGGTACCGTTTATGGAGCATCTACAAATTCTAAAGGGCAATTTACCATCCCAAATGTTAGAGTTGGCGGACCATATACCGTAGTCGTTTCTTACATCGGTTACAATAGTACAACATTAAGTAATCTGAATGTTACCCTTGGTAATCCGCTGAGAGTGGACGTTAAGCTAACAAATGAGTCAAGGCAATTAACTGAAGTTACTGTTACAGGACAAAAAAATGCCGTAATAAGTGCTGAAAGAAATGGTACATCAACGAATATAAGTCAATCTCAATTACAGCAATTACCGACAGTAACGAGAAATATTCAAGATTATGCCAGATTGAATCCACAGGCGGCAACTTTTAATAGTAACAGCACCGGTGCTCCAATGGGGATGAGTTTTGCAGGAATGCATCAGAAGTATAATAAGTTTAGTGTGGACGGAGCTAGTGCAAATGACGTTTTTGGGTTAGCTGCAACCGGAACTAACGGAGGGCAAGCAAGTGCAAACCCTATTCCACTAGATGCTATTCAGGAAATGCAGATAGTACTTTCCCCCTACGACGTAACTATGGTTGGATTTGCTGGTGGCGGTATCAATGCTGTAACAAAAAGCGGAACTAATGAATTTCATGGAACAGCCTATACCTATTTGCAAAATCAAGATGCCATAGGGAAAAGTCTTACGACTGACTTGAAATACGCAGACTTTACGAAAACAATCTACGGTGCAAGCTTAGGTGGGCCGATCATAAAGAATAAATTATTCTTCTTCGCTAACTTTGAGAAATCAAAGAATAAAGCGCCGATCGC
>JBQGEO010000724.1:0-1683 GCA_052039655.1 Pararcticibacter sp. | reverse complement strand
ATTCTGGGGCTGATCTGGGGCGGTATCGGTCTGGTTTACCTGGCATGCGTGACGAAAAGCTTCCGCAACCCGGTACCTCAGTATGAAGATATCGCTCAGTAAGTCATGACTGAATAAATATCCTCCGGCATAGCCGGAGGTTTTTCAGATGCGCCTGTAAGGCTCTGTTACCAGCCGCGCCCTAACAGGCGCATACGATCTGACATTTGCATCAAACTTCTTTACTTACGGCCCGTAAACGGGCTGCCCGGATAAGGGATCGACAATTGCTCGCCCATTTTATCCTCTGCAAGCTGGTGCTTTATGTATTCCTGTATCTTCTCCGTGTTCTTCCCTACCGTATCTACGTAATATCCCCGGCACCAGAATTCCCTGTTCCTGTATTTGAATTTCAGATCGCCAAACTGCTCATAAAGCATCAGACTGCTTTTCCCTTTCAGATATCCCATAAAGCCGGATACGCTCATTTTGGGCGGGATTTCCACAAGCATATGGATATGATCTGCGCAGCATTCCGCTTCCAGGATCCGTACGTTTTTCCACTCACACAGCTTTCTTAAAATGCTGCCTGTCGCCAGGCGTTTCTCTCCGTAGAACGCCTGTCTTCGGTATTTTGGCGCAAAAACTATGTGATATTTACAGTTCCATCGGGTGTGCGCTAAGCTCTTTTCGTCCCCCATCGGGACCCCCTTTTGATTTCTTGTTGAACTTTTGCAGTTGCCAGACCGCAAGCTGTTTTAACAAATCAAAAGGGGTTTTAATAACTGGCTTAAAGCTGAAAGCTTTTCGGAATCCCCAGCCTGGCTGGATGTTTTCTATAGATAACAAAAAAGAAGCTTGCCATAAACTAGCTTCTTTTCAGAGAGTTACCGCATGTAAAATGATCAATGATTATCCAGGTCAATGACATTATCAAACAGGGATAACGTTTTAACATCATGTGTAGATAATATAATCGTTTTATCACTGGTCATTAAACAATCTAATGCCAGCATAGCACTTTTTTCATCGAGATTAGCGGTCGGCTCATCGAGCAAAATAATAGATTTAGATGAAAGTAATGCCCTGCAAAGCATTAATCGCTGTAATTGACCGGAAGAAAGAACGGGATTACTTGGCGATATTTTTGTGTACAGCCCTGCTGGCAAAGATGTAATCACCTCCAATAATCCAAATTTTCTCAACATTTCACGGCAATCATGTTCACTAGCCTCTCCACCACTATACCAGACGATATTATCATAAATCGTGCCGTTAAATACGATAGAGCCTTGTGGAAGATAATACACATTGGAATAAAATAGATGCAGTTCATCCTTATTAATTTCATGGCCATCTATAATAAAATCACCGTTTCCTGGCATATATAATCCAGCCAATAATTTCAATAATGTACTTTTGCCAGTGCCAGACGTTCCTATTACAGCCGTTCTGGAATGCAACGGTATTTCAATAGTTAAATTTTTAATAATTGAACTATCAGGTCCATAACCAAATTGTAGATTCTGGACACAAACTGATTCTTTAATTGTAGAATGCTGACGAGTAATGTCGATTTCTTTGTAAGATAACATATCTTTTAATCGCTCATCAGAGACCTTTTGCAGTTTCTGTGCAACGCAACATTGATAGAATTGATTGATGCTATCCATCGCAATCCGTCTGAAAAACCAAAAGGCAATC
>JBQGEO010000723.1:0-2352 GCA_052039655.1 Pararcticibacter sp. | reverse complement strand
AAGTTATGCGATGCATACCGCGACCAGTATGGATGTAACTTCGTATCGGTCATGCCCACCAACCTGTATGGATATAACGATAACTACCATCCGGAGAACTCACATGTGCTGCCGGCATTGATCCGCAAGTTTCATGAAGCAAAGACAGGAGGAAAAGATAAAGTAGTAATCTGGGGAACCGGTAGCCCAAAGAGAGAATTCCTGTTTGCCGACGACCTGGCGGATGCCTGCGTATCGCTGATGGAGACCTATAATGAACCCAACCTGATCAATATCGGGACAGGAGAAGATGTCACCATTAAGGAACTTGCCCTGACGGTAAAGAAGATCATCGGGTTTGAAGGAGAGCTGGAATTCGATACCACCAAGCCGGATGGTACCCCGCGGAAGCTGATGGATGTATCAAAGCTGCATTCTTATGGCTGGAAGCATAAGGTGGAACTGGAAGAAGGGATTCAGTTGGCTTATGAGGACTTTTTGAGTAAGCTTTAGATAGAAAATATACATTAACACAAACAGAAAGAGGCTCTATCACGAGCCTCTTTCTGTTTGTGTTAATAACTCTCGCTGTCAGGAGGGATGCCGTAATCTACAGACCGGCGGCTGGTTTGTTTAACTCCGAAATTGCTGAATTGCGGACTTCTCTTTTTTTTAAAAAGATCTTTTACTTTATCCATAATGCCGGATATTGCATTGGAATTTACTTGTTTTGCAGCTTTCTGCGAAAGGAAAGTAATGATCGTTTTGGTGATAAATCCTGATTTCCTGAACAAAACACCATTCATAAACAAAGGAAGCACAATCCGGGCAACACTTGTTATAGCATCCTGACTTAACAGATCTGATGTTAAAGATTTTTTGTTGTTACCGGATTTGAAAAAGCCTTTTACCGTATTAAATACAGCAGCAGGACTGCTCAGGGATTCTTTTAAGGATTCTTCCTGCTGAAAGCTCCGTACCTTTAAAAGATCAATTTCTGCCTGTAGTTCCGCCAGGCTGCTAAAAGCCTTTTCCATCTATTTCTTCTTATTATTGAATATTAACTTAACAATAAAGTCCTGAAGGTATTTATTGATATACTTCTCTTTGGTTTTAGCAATTACAATTGCCACAACAAGATACAGGAGTGCTACAATGCCGAATCCTGCAGCATAAGAATCGAGAAGTTCGCCCAGAAAGAATGCAAGAGTTAAGGATGCAAACAGGAACGTTAAAAGAGCCGCTACCACCACACAGCTAATTGTAATCAGGCTTGAAACTACGACGGTAAGCCGTTCGATGGCGCTCAGCCGCGCAAGTTCCAGTTTGGTTGTAATATATTCCTTTAGTAAGGAAACGATATCCTGCTGATTCTGTTCTTGAGTTTCTGACATAGAGTATAGTTAAGAGATCAGAACTTTATTAAAATTATTAAACCTGGCTTTCTGAATTCTGAGCTGCGAATACCTCTTCAGCTGCCGCGAATCTGGTTTTAATGTTGTCAACAACTTTGTCTTTCAACGATGTCAGATTTTCGATCTCTTCAGCTGCTTTGTCTTTGATGGAATCACCCAAATTTTTCAAAGCATCATTTAATTTGTCGCGGGTATCTGACCCTTTTTCAGGGGCAAATAAAATCCCTAATGCTGCTCCTGCGGCTACGCCTGCAAGCAACGCTACCAGAACCTTAGTATTGTCGTTCATGATTTAGTAGTTTAAGTTTTAAAGTATTATTTAACCAATATTAATACAAAATTTTGATATTAACTGTTTTAATTAATTCAAATTGTTTGGGAGGGGAATAGCAGGCTGAGAGAATGGAATTTGCGTTCAAACCTTCTCTTTGTCGTGTTTCCGGGATCCGGAGATTAATGTTGATGTTATAGTCCTGATCCGCTCGCAATTTTTGTTGATGATAGAAATTAATTCAGGGTTTTGCTTATCCAGGTTGTTTCTGAGTTCTTCGGTTGCAAAATTAATACTGGATAAGGGAGTATAGACTTCTTCGGCCATCAGACGGGTAAAGCTTTCTATAAAGTCATCCGGAACTTTTATTTCATTCGTGCTCTTTTCGGTTTCGTGAAGGATCGTATAATAAAGTTCGCTGTTTCCATGTTGCAGGATCTGGATGAATGACCAAACCCGGCAATATTTCCTTCTGCCCCTGGAGGTTATTATTTCGAGTTCCAGATCTTTTACAACTCCGTAACGTTGTATCTGGGAGATGAAATGTTCGATCTCGCCGGGATCTGCAAAGAAGCTGATGATATTTTTCTTTTTGAGTTCTTCAAAGGTGGTATCGAGAAACGATAAAACCGAGCCGTTTGCGTCGTAAACTGTGCCGGTTGAATCTGTGATAATAACAGGATCCTT
>JBQGEO010000722.1:0-2039 GCA_052039655.1 Pararcticibacter sp. | reverse complement strand
GGTGAGGCTGATAATGGGCTTGTGGTGATGTCTGCGTTATCATCCGGGCTGCAAGCTGATATTATTCTGACGGATATCAGTATGCCGGAGATGGACGGGATGACCCTTGCAGGGGAAATCCAGAAAAAATATCCCGATGTCCGGGTGATGATTCTTTCCATGCTGGATAACGAAAAGTATATTTTCGAGGCCTTTAATCTTGGCATTCAGGGTTATCTGTTGAAAAACACCAGTGTCGAAGAACTTCTATTCGCAATCAGGCATGTTTTCAGGGGAAAACAGGTGATCTGTATGGAACTTGCCCTTACAATGCTCAAGAGAGCAGCCCGTGCTTATGACGACGCAGCAGTGGCAAGCTTTAATCTGAGTGCGAGGGAACTGGAAGTACTGGCATTAATTGCCGACGGCTATACTAACCAGGAGATCGCGGATCAGATCTTTACAAGCAGGCGGACTGTTGAAGGCCACCGCCAGCACCTCATAGATAAGGCCGGGGTGAAAAATACGGCTCAACTGATTACGTTCGCTTGTAAGAACGGACTTATCTGATCCTTCGAACTTGAATTTTATCCGGAAGATTTCATTCTTTGCTTTTCCTGAAGCACCTGTCGTATATCCCTGTTTCTCAATTCTTCTTCATACTACATGAGTTGTAATTTTAAGTATGTTTGCTTTACAATTATAAACACATGCAAAAAATATTCGCACTAATTTGCTTCATGACCGTTCTGACAGTCAGAGCTCAAAACAAAATTTTCATAAGCCAGGCCAGATTTCAAACAGGAGACAATTCCGCCTGGCTGAAGCCTGATTTCGACGATTCAGGCTGGAAAACGATCAACACGGACCGCCATTGGGAGAAACAGGGAATAGACTACAATGGTTATGCGTGGTATCGGTTTCATGTTAACATCCCCTCATCTTTCAGAGATAAATCTGTGTTAAAAGATACCCTGTTGGTATATCTTGGCTATATTGATGATTGCGACGAGTCTTTCATGAATGGCCAGCCAATTGGTAAAACAGGAACCATACCCTCTGATAATATATCGTACCAGTCGGCTTACAGCACAGAAAGAACTTACCGTATTGCGCTGCATAGGATGCAGATAAACTGGGACGGCGATAACGTACTGGCAGTACGGGTATATGATGGTGGCGGCGACGGTGGATTTAACAGCACTAAGCCTTACATCAAAATACTGGACATTGCAGATAAGATTATTGTCGACAAAAGTAAGGGTTTTCGGTTTTCCGGCAACGTTGCCTCCAAAGCGATCAGCGTGCTCAACCGGAATAAAATGGCCGTTGCCGGTACCCTTAAGGTGATTACCAGGGATGACCGCACCCGACAGACCATCTCCGGTAAAGAATATGCGGTAAACTTACCGGCTGGCGGGGCTAAAACCTTCCAGGTCACGGGCGACAACCGGGAGGGGCTGACAATGTCGTATGTGTTCACGGAGAAGAGATCAGGCGGGAGGGTGGAGGCCGACGATCCTATGCCTTATATTCTTACACCCAAAGCATCGCCGAAACCGCGGATAAACGGAGCCATGGGGGCAGGGGTGAGGCCCGGATCTCCCTTCCTGTATAAGATTGCAGCTACCGGCAAAAAGCCTTTGCTGTACAGCGTTGCATCTTTGCCTGAGGGCTTAAGGATAGATAAAACAAAGGGCATTATCAGTGGTACGATCACAAAAGCCGGAGACTATCCTGTAAGAATAACCGTTGCTAATTCCCTGGGTAAGGACGAACGTGTTATGACCATAAAAGTCGGAGACTTACTTGCGCTTACACCAGCTATGGGCTGGAACAGCTGGAACTGCTGGGGGCTTTCCGTCAGTTCAGATAAAGTGAAAAGCTCTGCGCAAGCATTGATAGATAAAGGGCTGATTGATCATGGATGGAGCTACATGAATATAGACGATGGATGGGAGTCGGAAAAACGTAATGCCGACGGGACGATCGGTACCAACGCAAAGTTTCCGGATATGAAAGAGCTCGGTGACTGGCTTCACAGCCACGGACTGAAATTC
>JBQGEO010000721.1:0-4354 GCA_052039655.1 Pararcticibacter sp. | reverse complement strand
ATCACCTTCAGGCCACCCCTCGCCTTCTTTCTGATCTCCGCAATGAGTATCCAGAAAGTCAAGCGGCTCCCTCATAATAAACATTAATTCATAAAAATCGCTGTTTTCAAGAGCAAATTGAATATACGTCCGCCCCATTGCCTTAAGCCTCTCAAACGGGTGCTCTACATTTGATAAAGTGGTAAACCTGTCGGACAATAACTTAAACCCCTCCTGGTGCAACGCATAAATGATATCGCTTTTATCCTTATAATACAGATAAATTGTAGTGGGGCTAAACTCAATCTCTGCTGCAATCTTTCTTATGGAAGTCGCCTCATACCCATATTTCGTAAACAATGATTTCGCCGTATCCAAAATCAATTGCTTAAGATCTTCCTTATGCCGCTCTTTTCTCTCTTTTATTCCCATAATAACAGCGCAAATATACTTAACACTGTTAATATTCAAAATTAAATATAAAATTCCGGGAAAGCCGCCTGTCGCCAGTTAGGTTTTATGGACGATTGGTTACACCAGCTTTTGATAAGTCCTCCACCAAAGATCGGGCATCTCCCCTCCTACGGCAAGCTGATAGTCGTCATACCTGCATGGAACAAGGTGGTACCGCTCATTTCCCGAGTGACCGGTCGGATAAGGTACCTGCATCCACCAGCGATCAGTTTTCTTACTCTTAACAAACACCAGTTCATGCGAATCATCTTTCAGCGTGGCCCGGTAGATCAGGTATTGAGATTTAGGCTGAAGAGGAAAATCCTTCTTCCGTGAATAATAGCCATCGATCAGGTACCAGAGCATCTGGGCAACGAGCATCGCCGTTTGCCCGTTCTGGTCATAAGCAGGATTATATTCATAAACTCCAAACGAAGTCAGTTTGTCGCTCATCCCGGCATACCTGCACAGCTGGCATGCTTCCTCCCCGTAGAATCCGTTAGGTGTAGCATTTGCATTTCCCCCGGCATCAGACGAACGAATGGCAGAGATATCAAAACTGATCATATTAGCATTCCTGATCACTGGCTCCGATACTGCTATCCGGCCATAGAAATCACCAAGCCTGTTCGCATCAAACAGCAACTTATCCATAATCCTCAAACTTTCCTGGTTCACGAAATAGGTTTGATAGCCGATGTTACTGAAATTGAAAAGATAATTCGGCTGATGCAGAAAAATCTTATTCAGATAAGCAGACGAGTTTGTCTCCGCAGTTGCTGTATCCTCGCTGTCGTCGAGGTCGAATTTAGAGTCGACCACTACCAGGTCAACCTTTTGTTCCAGATCCTCGTAGGCCATATATTGGGCGTAAGTAATATCCTGCCCCCCCCCTATGATCACAGGGAAAATATCCTCTTTCACCAGTTCTGTTACAACGGTTTTCACGGCTGCATACGTATCTGCAACAGTATGTCCGGGTTTAATATTACCAAGATCAGCAATTTTCACCTTTACCGTTCCCTGATAAAGGCTATACAACTTCTCTCTGATATAATCAGGAGCCAGGGCACATCCCTGGTTATTAACCGCTCCCCGGTCATCAAGAACCCCGAAGATCGCGATATCAGTATTTTCCCTGTTTAATTCGGGAAAATTGCCGGTGAATACCTGTATCTGGCCTCCTAACTGCCCTTTTAAAAAGTCAGAATCGCTATTGAATACCCTGCTGTCAACCGGTGAGAAAAAATCAGATAAAGACATAATCGCTTCAAATATCCATTTATTCAATTACTTTTGAAAGATTTTCAAATATTAGCCGGATGATATTGGTTACTGGCGCAACAGGATTTTTAGGTTCAGAATTAGTAAGACAACTTCATTTGCAGGGAAAAAAAGTAAAGGCCCTGAAGCGCAGGACCTCCACTATTCCTCAAATTCTGGAGGGAATGACGGGGGTTGAATGGGCAGAGGCCGACATGCTTGACTATTTCTCCCTTGAAAGAGCATTTGAAGGGATCTCACATGTATATCACTGTGCAGCAACCATTTCCTTCCAGCCTGCCGACAAAAAAAAGATGTTGCGGGTTAATGAAGAGGGTACTGCTCACATCGTCGACCTGTGCCTCGAAAAGGGAATTGAAAAACTTGTCCACGTGAGCTCAGTTGCGGCATTAGGAGAAGCAAAACCCCATGAGCAGATAACAGAGAAAACATTCTGGGAGTTTGACGGCAAACAAGGAGGCTACTCAATTTCAAAATACGAAAGCGAGATGGAAGTATGGCGCGGCATTGCGGAGGGACTATGTGCTGTCATCGTAAACCCGTCGATCATAATCGGCAAAAATGCAGGCGATAGCGGAAGCGGACAGATATTCGAGACCGTAAGAAACGGGCTCCGGTTTTACACAGACGGCACCTGCGGAATGGTAGCCGTAGAAGACGTCGTTCGCGCAATGATCCTCCTCATGGACTCAGACATACAATCTGAACGCTATATCCTGAATGCAGAAAACATCACCTTCCGTGAAGTTTTTGAAGAAGCGGCAAAGGCATACAAAGTGCAGGCTCCTTCAATTAAGGCAGGAAGATGGCTGACTGGTATAGGATGGCGGCTTGCCTCGCTCGTTTCTGCCATCAGCGGAAAGGAATTTGGACTAACCAAAGAAACAGCCAGGAGTTCCAGGAAAAAAACAGACTTCAGCTCCGAAAAATTCCTGAAGCTATTTCCGGACTTCCGGTTTAAACCTGTAAAGGAAAGCATCCGTGAAATTTGCACACAAGACTTTAACAACGGCAAACAGCCACAACATTAACACCCGCCGGAATCACACACAATAAAAATGAAGAATTATTACATTATAGATTTTGACAGCACCTTTACCCAGGTAGAAGCGCTTGACGAACTGGTAAGAATATCATTAAAGAACCATCCCAACCGGGAAGCAATCTATAAAGAGATCGAAGATCTCACAAACGCCGCCATGGAAGGACGGCTCTCTTTCCGTGAAAGCCTTTCTGGCAGGGTAAAGCTCCTGCACGCCAACCAGGAACATTTAAAACAACTGGTCAGCAGGTTAAAGAAAAAGGTGTCTGCCTCGTTTTTACGCAATCGCGCATTCTTTAAAAAACACGCTGATGAAGTGCTGATTGTATCAGGCGGATTTAAGGAATTTATCACTCCCGTAGTACTGCCTTACTACATAAAGAAGGAGAACATTTACGCCAATACCTTCACCTTCGACGAAGAAGGCAATATCACCGGTTATGATGAGACGAACCCTCTTTCAGAAGAAGGAGGTAAGGTTAAACTTCTCAGACAGCTTCAGCTGCAAGGGAACATTTTTGGTATCGGCGACGGTCACTCCGACTTTCAGCTGAAAGAGTCAGGAATGATCCAGAAGTTCTATGCTTTTACGGAGAACATAGCAAGGCAAAGCATCCTTGAAAAAGCAGATCATGTTACTCCTAGTTTCGACGAGTTTTTATACGTAAACAACCTTCCCCGGGCAATCTCATATCCCAAAAACCGGATATTGTGCCTTGTTGTAGGCGATGTACCGGAAGAAGCGGTGCAAGTCCTGAAAAAAGATGGTTTTTCCATCAGACAGAAAGCAACATTTGAAGAAAAATATATTGCTGATGTCGGCATGTTACTGCTTGCAGATGGTGAGAAACTTGAAGATGTGCAGTTGGAAAGAGCGGTGAAGCTGAAAACCATCGGATATCTCGGCAATGCCAGGCACAAAATATCCATGGACATTGCCACTGAAATGGGAATAGTCGTGTTTGATGACCTTAAACAAAATCCCCGGAATGCACAGTTTATACCCAAGAGGATGGCAACATTCATTAATAAGGGAGACACTTATCTGAGTGCGAACTTTCCAAGCCTTCAATTGCCGAAAATGGAGCATGTGCACCGCCTGATTCATATTCATCAGAATGTTCCGGGTATCATGGCTCAGATAAACCAGGTATATGCCCGTAACAACATCAATATTGTGAGCCAGTTCCTGATGACCAACCAGCAGATCGGCTATGCTATTACAGATGTAACGGCCCAGTATGACCCGCAGGTTTTGAAAGAACTGAAGGAAATTGAACAGACCATTAAATTCAGAATACTTTATTAGGTTGAAGGACACTCTATTGAATCAGATCTTAAAGTGTCTGAATAATAAGAAACTGTAAGATCTGATTCTTATTTAGTCCAGTCTTCCAGTTCTATATCTTTAATTCTTTCAAAATGGTTATAATTATTCGTAACCATTATCATGCGGTTTGATATTGAAGTTGCACCAATTAAGAGATCAAAATCGTCAACAGGAAGCCCGGCTTTTCTTAAACGAGCCTTTTCAGAGGCATAAATATCAAGGCTACTAAAAATTGGCAATATGGTGAACATCTGAATAAACTCTGA
>JBQGEO010000720.1:0-9398 GCA_052039655.1 Pararcticibacter sp. | reverse complement strand
CTTTAAAGTTCCGTTCCGAAATGGGGATTCAGATAGATGAGAATAATTCGGAGAAATTTGGTGATCAGGAAAGTTTTTATGTGCGGAAGTTTCGGGCAGGAACATCTTATTATAACTCTGCAACAAAGCGATATGAATATTTCCTGCCTGCCGGTGGCATGGTCGAAAATCAAAATAGCTCCTTTTTTCAATACAACTGGAAGAATATTTTTGAGTTCAATACCGTAATCAATCAGAAGCATGAAATTGAAGCATTGGCAGGATCTGAGCTTAGAAGGACAAATAATAAAGACGTATCGGGTAAAGCATTCGGATTTAATCGCCGGACGCTTACTTCTTCTCCAATTACATTTCCGGCAGGTTTTCAAGGTGCCGGAGATACGCGCTTCAACCAATATGGTCAATCGAAAGTTGAGAACGCTTATGCGTCCTTTTATGGCACTCTGTCGTACACATACGACAGGCGATACACGGTATACGGAAGTATACGCTATGATGGATCTGATCTATTCGGTGTAGACCCTAAATACAAGTGGTTACCTATCTATTCAGCATCGGCTGCATGGAATGCAAAACAGGAAGATTTCCTGAAGAACGTGAACTGGCTGTCAAATCTAAAGCTTAGGACATCCTATGGACTGCAGGGAAATATAGATAAATCAACGTCGCCATTTATACTCGGCACTTATCAGAATGGGTCGCTTTTGCCAGGCTTTCCAGAGCAATTGATTGATGTAGAAACTCCTCCAAATGACAAACTTCGTTGGGAAAAGACTTCAACATTAAATGCCGGCCTTGATCTTGGAGTGATAAATAACAGAATTCAGCTGACGGTTGATTATTATAGAAGACGCAGCAAGGACCTTCTCGGTTATCAGGCACTTCCGCTTGAAACGGGCTTTAATATGTTGAGGGTCAATTCTTCAAGAGTGAGTAATGATGGATTGGAGCTCTCTTTATACTCCCGTAACATAGAAAGCCGCAACTTTAGCTGGTCAACTGACTTCAATATTTCTCGTAATAAAAGTAAAATAACAAGGCAGCAGGTTAGAGATAATGATCGGTTCCCTTCAAAAGAAGGTCATCCTGTCAACAGCGTTTTCGTAATCAGGACTGCAGGACTTGATGATCAGGGATATCTTCAGTTCTACCGTGACGGACAGGTTGTGTCGTTTGAGAATTATTTTAAACTTTATGATCCCTGGGCTGATTTTCTTCCGGGTGAGCTAACAAATACCGCATTGTCGAGCGAAGATTACCGTAACCTCTTTACCTATGCAGGTGACGGCGATCCTAAATTTACCGGCGGTTTTATCAATAAATTCAGGTATAAAAGTTTTGATCTGGCCGTAACAACGAGCTTCTCTATTGACCAGATGGTATTACGTAGTGATGGGTATAATCCGGCAGCAGTAGATCCTGGCATAAATCATTCCAGGGAAATATTAAATGCCTGGTCTCCTGATAACATCTCTTCGAACCTTCCCCGAATTATAGGGCGTAACACCGCAGGAGGTGACAGATGGATGGTTGATCAATGGTTTAATGGTGTAGATGGGGTAAGGAGTCACTTGTATTATGATTTTTGGGCTAAATCTATGAGCTATTTACGAATTAACAGTATCCGACTCGGATATACGCTTCCCTCAGCAATTTCTAAGCGGATCGGCGCAAGAAATCTTCGCTTTAGCGTGGAAGGGAATAATCTCTTTGTGATTAGTAAAAACTACGACGGATATTTCGATCCAGAAACTTATGGCAACATATACACACAGCCTATCACAAAGAGTGTGAATATTGGTATTAACGCGAGCTTCTAATAAACATGAAACTTCATGTCACACAATAAAAAGATTATTTAGATGAAAAAATTACTATCTGCAGTATTTCTCCTGATTCTTTTATCAGCGAGTTCCTGTAAAAAATATCTGGACATAACGCCTGTTGGCCGGGTAATGCCGGAAACCGCAGAGGACTTTCGCAACTTACTTACCAGAGCGTATTCTCTTTTCCCGGATTACAAGGGGCAATTGAGCCTCCGCACCGACGAGTTGGTGATGAATGAATACTCGGAAGACGCTGTTTTTTCAAAAGACATATTTATCTGGAAAGACGGCTCTGCTGATCCGACAACAACTGAATTCCCTTACCAGGCATTTTATCAAAGTATATTTTATGCAAACGAGATCATAGCGGCTGCAGAAAATAAAGCCGGAAAAAATGCAGAAGTTGAACAAATTGTTGGAGAAGCCTATTTGCTTCGCGCCTACTGTCATTTTGAGCTTCTGAACCTCTTTGCTAAGCCTTACAATAAGGAAACTGCATCTACAGATCGCGGTGTTCCGATTTCTACAAAGATTGATCTTGAAAAGGGGTATGTGCCGGCAACAGTTGAAACAGTTTACACTCAGATTTTTTCTGACATCCAAAATGCGGAAGGCTTGATTAATGTTTCGACATATGAAACTGGTAAAAACTACCGTTTCAGCAGCAGAGCATTAGAGGCATTCAAAGCACGGATCTACGAATATCGTGGCGAATGGGATAAAGCTTTGAGTTCGGCTGAAAAGGTTTTAACTGTAAACCATGATCTGGAAGACTTGAATAGCAGTGAGCAGTTGCCAACAAATTTCAAATCGATAGAGAGCATTATGGCACTTGAAAACACACTTCCTGCGTCGATTGCCAGAGCAGTATATGTTTCCCCTGATTTTGTAAGCAAATACCAGTCAGGATCAGACCTTCGCTTAACAAAGTTTTACAGTAAAAGCGGAAGTCGCTATAATTCGTTGAAAACCGGTAGCGATCAGTTCAAAGTTACCTTCCGTAATGCTGAGATGTATCTCATTAAAGCAGAAGCCGCCTACCAAACCGGCAATATAGCGCTCGCACGCGAAACACTTCTTGCTTTGAAAGCGAAGCGGTTTACTCCCCAGGGATATGTTACAGAGTCTTCAAAAGTGGCTCAACTAAGCGGCCCTGCACTACTATCTGAAATTCTGGCCGAGCGCACGCGTGAGCTTGCGCTAGAAGGCCATCGTTGGTACGACCTGCGCCGTTATGGCCAGCCCAGTATCACACATCAATTTAACGGAGAGACGTTTGTTCTTCAGCAAAACGACCCCCGTTATACATTGAGGTTCCCCGCTTCAGCAATACAAAACAACCCTAATCTGCAATAAATTAATGATTAAAATAGCAGCCTGATAAGCTGCAGAAAACTCCGGTCTTTAAAAAACCGGAGTTTTTTGTTTATTTTAATGCCTTCAAATGGCAATGAAGGTATTGATTGTTGAGGATGAAGAATTGACGGCCAGCGAACTCCGGGCCATTTTATCGGAAGCAGATGCATCCATTGAAGTATCTGCCGTGGCAGCGACGATTGAAGCTGCTGTTAAAATACTCAGTGAATCAGCTCCCGATCTGATCTTTATGGACATCCACCTGGGTGATGGCGATAGTTTTGAGATATTTCGCAGGACGGAGGTCAGGTGCCCCGTAATCTTTACTACTGCCTATGATCAGTATACTCTCAAAGCCTTTAAGAACCAGGGGATCGATTATATTCTTAAACCATATGACCGCCGGGATATAGAGCAATCGCTAAAAAAGCTGAAGAGTCTGACAGAATCGTCCCGGCAGGAACCAGAAGCGCAGATAAAGCCGCTACTGTCATTGCCGGGAAATCGAAACCGTTTTATGGTGAACCTCGGAAGCCGGATTAAAACGGTTAACACATCTGATATTGCGTATTTCATGGCCGAAGGCAAATACCTTTATCTCTTCACCAGGGAGGGCGAGTCCTACATACTGGATGAAACGATCACCAGTCTCGAGCCTCAGCTTTCGCCCAGTGAATTTTTCAGGATCAACCGAAAATTCATTATTCATATCAGCTCGATCCGGGAGATGTTTAAGCTTTCGCGCAACCGGATCAAGATAGTGCCGGATCCCGCACCTCCGGGCAACCTTATTGTAATTGTAAGTGAAGACCGGGCATCTTTATTCAGATCCTGGCTGAATATGTAAACCTTCTCATTTCTTATCCTACATTAAGTTGTTGTGATGGCAAGCTCGCTATCTTAGCAGTATAGAAACGAAGTAGATTTGTAATGAATATTCATCACCTTAAAACAAATAACTATGAGCACGTTAACAGGAAATGAGGTAAAGATCCTGCCGGTTGCAGAAGATCCTGCACTTTCAAAAGAAACAAAAGTCTTTTTAGAAGCTTTGAATGCCCCCGGAGGTCCCGGACTCGAAACGATGTCGCCTGAAGATGCCCGGGAGGTATTAGTCGGGGCGCAAAAATCGGTTGAGGTAGATTATTCAGGAATTGAAGAATCAGTAAGGGAAATAACCACAGACGGTTATAACATTACCCTTAACATCGTCAGGCCCGAAGGCAGCACAGGCATTTTGCCGGTCTTTATTTTCATCCACGGTGGCGGCTGGGTATTGGGAGACTATCCTACCCATAAACGGATGGTAAGAGACCTGGTGGTGCTGTCGGGCGCGGCAGGTGTATTTGTTAACTATACTCCATCTCCCGAAGCCCGTTATCCCCAGGCTATTAATGAAATTTATGCGGCAACTAAATGGGTGGCAGAAAACGGCCATGAAATAGGTGTAGATGGCAGGAACCTGGCGATTGTTGGAAATAGTGTAGGGGGGAATATGTCGGCAGTTACCGCCATCAAAGCAAAAGAGCAGGGCGGCCCTGAGATCAAACTCCAGATCTTGTTGTGGCCTGTTACCGACGCTACTTTTGAGTGGGAGTCGTATAAGAAATATGGGAAGGATCGCTTCCTGACCACTCCCCTCATGCAGTGGATGTTCGATCATTATACAAAGGATCCCGATGAGCGGAAACAGATCTATCTTTCTCCGTTAAATGCCAGTAAAGAACAATTGCAAGGCCTTCCTCCTGCTTTAATACAGGTTGCTGAAGCAGATATTCTGCGCGATCAGGGAGAGGCTTACGGGCGCAAACTGGATGAAGCAGGTGTAACGGTAACCACCATTCGTTATAACGGGATGATCCATGATTTCGGGTTACTAAATCCTCTTGCTCATCTTCCCCAGGTGAAGTCACTCTTTGTTCAGGCAGCAGCTGAGTTAAAAAAATATTTGGGTCTTTAAGTTTGGTATGGCCGGCCTGTGACTCGTTTAGCCATCAGGCCGGCCTGTTTTGTTAAATGGTTTATTTTAATGCTATTCCTTCTTCAACCGGATGCTCTGCTTTAAAATTGAGTCCCAGGAACGAAGCCATTGTTTGTGCCAGTTGTTTCTGATAAAGCTGAACATCTTCCTGAATTTCTCCTTTTCCCGTCATTCCCGGCGCTATCACTGCAAACCATGTTTGATCGGAGCCTTCTACTTTCGATCCGTGACTGGTCCAGCCCGCTCCTGTACCCCGGCCATGATCAACGGTAATTATCAATGCTGTCTTATCGCGATACTGCGGATGCGACTGAACGTATGTCCAGATTTCCTTCAGCCAGGCATCCACCTGATGAGCAGCATCCAGGTAAGACCGGTACTTGCCCGAATGTGCCCACTCATCTGTTTCCCCATAACCGATATACAAAACCCGTGGATTCTTTTTCTTCAGGTACTCCATTGCTGCATAGTGTGTAAACACATCCAGGCATTCACCTTCGTTCCATGGCTTATAACTGTCAGCAAGCATCCTGTTTCTCAGATTATCCTCAGCTGAAGGGTGCTCCCCTCCGGCTTTGTCAAAAGCACACACCACCGGGAAGCCTGCGGCTTTTTCGTTCAGGATCCGGTCGAATGCATTCCATGCCCCGAAAGCACCTATCTTTCCTTTAAACTCAGCTTGCTTCTGAAGGAAAGTCAGGAGGCTCGTATTCGGGTTTGCCGGATACTCGTTTGAGTTTACCTTCACATCCACATATCCCGTAAACAATTCGCTGTAGCCAGGATACGAGAACCAGTACGGGTTCGCGTTGTTTACCTTCGTGCCTTTATCCCGGTTCCCATACAAGCGGCCTTTCGCAGCCAGCTCGCTCCAAAGGAATGGAAAAATTCGGTTTCTGCTCTCCTCCTCACTTTTGGCTGAGTACTTTTGCTTGATAAGCAGACTGTCATGTTCATTAAATCTTTTGTTGCTGGCAAGAGATGAGTCCACCCCTTTAAATACCTCCTGCCATCTCAGGCCGTCGGTAGTTACCAGGATGAGGTTTTCAATTTTTTTCTGAGAAAATAAGCTGGCTGAACATAAAGTCAGCAAGCAGGAGAGAAGGAGTTTTTGTATACTCATGAGATTAAAAATATGATGGTTTAATTCAGGTTGCACTGCTGGTGCAAATACTAAATAAAGTTATGCAAGCTTAGTGAAGTCAGATTATGAATTTCTAAATAAATAGTTAACTTTTTAGGGAGCCGGGTATAAGGATATAGAAAAAAAGGTAAAATAGTATACCTTCGCATTCGTCTTCAAGATGAAGCCGCTTTCAAAACCATAGAGGCATGAGATTAAGAGCAGGGGTCTGGAAGCAAGGGTGAGGTCTTTTTTATAATAGAATTTCAAATGGATTTCCATTACATTACAAAGGAGTGGTTTTTACAGCAAAAACCTTACGATCGGTTTTCTGAGTACGATTATTTTTATCTTAGGATTTGCAGGGATCTATATAAAATGATTATTGCAAAAACTGCAGGATCAGAGTTTCGCTATGAATACAGCCGTGGCCTTGCCTATCGTATGACGTCCTATTTTGAAGATGTGGTAAACGGGATTGGATTATGGAAGTCTGTAACAGACCATCACCAATTGATTTACGGTAAAAGAGTTCCCTTTTTTACTAAAGCCCAATTGAATGCATGGGAAGAGGAGTATGATGATATTAACCCCGGTGATGTTTATTTTCTCGTCCTTCAATACCATGTGACATTGCAACGCGAAGGGTATGGATTTGAAAAAACAAACATTAAGTTGCTATCTGACGATATTTTTGCTTACCTGGATGATATTGAAGAGGTGAAGCTCACGGATTTTTATGAGGACTTTTTTCAGCCGGCAGACGATTATTACTATGTTAAGAATCTCCTCAGTTGGGTCACGATGAAAAGTTACTTATTTGGAGCCGAGTTCGATGGTAAGGTGCAGGAGATCAGAGAAGACCTCTTGGAAAGAGGTCCATTACTGGATGAACGGGAGAAGATGTTTTTCTATGCAGAACAGGACAGGCTGATGTTTACTGTTCCCTCTTCCCTCAGCGCTCTGTTTCCATTGCAAGTACTGGCTGGATGCATGCGTGGTGATGAAAAGGTTAAAGCCGGTATTTTGTCTTTAAAAGACCGTATCTCGGGGTTATTCTATTTCGAGCAGGCTGGTTCAAAGTATTACGTATTCAGGCACTCCTATACCGGGGAAATTTATAACGTGCTTTGTTCATCCACGAGCGGGCCTCTTGATCCTTCTGCTGCTTCCTGGTTACAGACTACTCTGGTCAAGTTCAATGATGAATATCATATTACTGGTGTTCTATTCGAGCCTTTTCCTCCTAATACACCTTTATCGGAGATCAACTCCTATAATGAAGCTCGTCAGTTTGAGTTCCTGAAGCACGATCAGAAATATCGTGATGCTTTACGCTCGTCTGTTCAATTTCAATATGAACAGTCAACAGAGTTCTTTGGAAGTGCCTGGATATTGTTTGAAACGAAGGAGGCTTTCGAGGAACAGATGAATGCTTTTTATCAGTGGCAATATGAGAAATCGGCAAAAGAGGGTAATAGTAAAAGAAAAGAAGCGCCGGTATTTAATGCTAGTGGAATTCCGGACGGCCAGTCGATCGGGTACTTTGTATCGAAGGTGGAGAACGCGGAATTTATCTATTCGCCTGAAGCTCTTATTGAAAACGTCAAAACATTCACTACTGTTATGGACTATTTCAGGAGCGGGGTTTTGACTGATGAGGGGCTATCGGCAGAATTGCTGGCATACTTACACGGCGAGGAATTTCCGGCTACAGACAAGCGTAGAGCAGAAGATTTCGGAGCACTAGACAGCCCTGCCGAGTTCGGAGCACTTTTGCGCTTATATTTTCCGGATGATTTTTCAGAATTTAAGATGCCGAGGCTGACAATTATGGGGTATAAGGGATAAAGCGCGGTCGCCTTACCCAGCATCAGCATCCTGCCGGCAGATTGAAGTAAGCTATTAATTTCCTCGCCTTTTGAGCGTTAGGTTACGTTTTAATCTTTAAAACCCTATCTTTACCCTGAAGTGCGGTCCGGTAAAGGCAGCACGACAGTTAATCTAGACTTTTGCTCTATGGGCGATTTTATTTACAACGAATTCAAAGAACGTGTACAGGATTTTGGGATTACCATAGGTCCGGAAGATACGGACGGTAACATTGAAATTGATTACGGCAAGACACATTTAACCATAAACCTTGGAAATGCCAGGAGAAGTTATGCTCAGTACGGCGATTTGGAACACCTTGATAAGATTATTGCGTCATTACATGAAAGCCTTATGGGAATGGTGTTGCCAGCTTGGGACGATGCCAGCCCCAACCTGTTTTTTATGCTGGCCCAGCTCCCGCAACAACGGTTGGAGGACGAATTCATTACCGAACCAATAGCCAATGGCGTGGTTAAAGTATTTGTACATTATCATAACGGTCACTATACATGGATCAGTCACAAGTCCCTTAAGCATTGGAATGTAAGTCTCGAATCCTTCAAGGGGCAGTGCAATTACAACATGGATATTTTACTCGACGATTGTAAAATTGAAATCATGAAATTGCCTGATAAAGTAAAATTCGGTGCTATTCATTCGGATATAAGCTGGTTAAACTCCGCTGTATTATTCACAAAGAATTTTAAAAAAAGGATTGAGCCGAAAGTAGGCTGGCCAATTTATTTTGCCATGCCGACACGGGAGTTTTGTTATTTCATTAACATAAAACAGAAACAGTCGCTCAGCTTGCTCTCATCGATGTTTGACGATATCTATCGTCACGAAGACCTGCAACTTACACGTGAAATATTCAGTATGACAGACAATGGAATCAGGGTTGTTGGCAGGTTTTAAGAGTTAGCTGTTGAAAAGCACTGCAAGGCAATTTCCTCTGTGCTCTAATCAAAATTAGAAAATCCGGCGATTTTGTTAAGTAAGCCCATGAACTTTCCACATCATTCCTTCTCAATACTCACGTTTTCCAATATCCAGCTTTCCAGCTCTTGTCCGCGCCGTTTGGGTACCTCCAATATAAAATGATGCGGTTTCAATGTGATCAGTAAGTGATTTTTTCTTTCCCAATTCTTTTATCCGGATAGTACCGCTGCCCCCGCGGAAGCCGGATCATCCTTCCTTCCAGTTGCCTTAAATTATAAGGGTGGCTTTCCACTTCTTT
>JBQGEO010000719.1:0-9206 GCA_052039655.1 Pararcticibacter sp. | reverse complement strand
GCTCCCGAATCAGATTTCCTTATGACGATATCTGTAAGGCCAAAAATAATCTCTATAGTGCTGTTCTCGCAGGCAGAGTGTTTGATGCCATTTGTGAGCAACTCAATAAGAGCATGTTTACAACAGCTTATTGTATCCTCATGAATATTGGGATGATAATGATTCCGGAGTGTGTGAATAATTTCATCAAGTAAAACTGTTAAAGACTGGATCCGGTTGTCAAAAAGATACTTATTCGTCACCACACTTATGATTGGTCTCCGCTGTTTCTGCCGAAGCTACCCGTAAAAGACTCAGGCAGATCAGGGAAGATCATTAACACTTTATCCATTCTCACCAATCTGAACAAATGCTCAATATGCTTATTTAAGCGTGCTACCGCTATGTCGCCCTTGTGTTTCATTGCTTCTTTAAGCGCCGATACCAGGGCCGCCAGAAAGGTACTGTCAACATAGTCAACCAGCTTGAAGTCGACAATCATAAATGTATGTCCTTTCTCAATAGTAGCAGCAACAGCATTCTTTAATGACTCGGCCAGTTCAAGATTGGCTTCACTTTTACTAATTTTTAGAACACAATAATTTTCGTGTTTATATATTTCAATCATAACAAAGCGTTTTCTGATAAAGGTTTTCTTTCTAAAAACAGGAGACTTTGATCATCCAGGCTGATTTCGGATTGTTCACCATCTCCAAAGGTCTTTTGCCTGATCAACTCGAAGGTCTCCACCCGGCCCATCAAAGAAGAAATCCCTCTGACAAACCCTTTATAGTCTGTTACCGTCCCCCCGTCTTCCCTGTAATCGATCATCCCGTCAGATACAATAATCAGCTGATCACCCTGGGAAAGCTCCAGGATCTGCTCATCATATAAGCCATCGGGCATAATTCCGAGCATCAGCCCCGACGACCGGATCTCCGTCACCGTTCCCAAATCCCGCTTGTAAAGAATAAGAGGAAGGTCTCCTGCCCCGGTATAGTGGATATTACCGCTTTTGGGTTCTATCATTAATAATGACAGTGTTGACAATACATCCTTTAACACCGGATCCATATTTACAACACGGTTGATCTTGTGAACAATACTCGACGTCGAAATATCCCCTTCAGACACACACAGACGGATCGCAGAGCGGATATAACTGAGGTAATTGAACGAAAAGAACCAGGCCCCCCATTTCTTACCCATTACATCTCCAAGGATAATAAACGTATAGCCGTCTTCTGTAACCAGAAAATCGATAAAATCCCCGCCGGGATAGTTTTGATAAGTATGATAGAGGAACTCCAGCTTGAACAGTTCATTTTCCGGAGTGGATTCCGGAACAGAACGCAGGTTCAATGCCCTGGCAGCAGCTCCAAGCTCATATATCGATTGCTCATGCTGTTTCCTTATCGTATCCAAAATATTTACAATTTTAGACACAACCAGCGGGATAGGTGTATTTTTATCTATGTAATCAATAGCCTGCATATCCAGGCCTTTTTTCATCAGCTCGGTGTCTGAAAAAGAGGTAAAGAACAGGAACGGAATATCCTTCAGGCGTTTATCTGCCATCAGGATCTGGCGAAACTCAAACCCGTCTTTTTCAGGCATACTATAATCAGACAGGATGATGTCAGGCTTCTCTTTCTCCAGGATCTTAAGAGCCATATCCACTGAGTCTGCTTTGAGGCATTGAAACCCCTTTCTAAATAAAATTTTGCAGATCAGCGTGATAATGATTCGGTCATCATCTACTAGCAGTATCTTTTTATGGCTATCGGGCATGTCGCTACCGCCTGTTTAATTTAGTAATGGATGTGAACAACAAATAAACTCCGGTAAATATAATCAATAAAGAGATCAAGTCCATTAAAGTCACACCGTCATCCGGGGTAAAATAAAAAATGGTAAACATTTCAAAATAAGGAGGTGCCGGCATGATGATCATGGCAAAACCCAATGCAACCAGGATAACAGCGATGATGAACTGAGATATATACGCCCATTTCTCTGTACCAGCATAACTGCGTGCATCATTGCTGTCCAGCTTATACCGCGTTAATAAGACCTCGAGATCATCGGCCATTTCCAGTCTCGAAACATTTTGATTATCCAGCTTTTTAAACTCATCAAGCTCTGTGTCAGTGAGACGGTTGCTGTCAAAAGCGTGATTTAGCTTATCCTGCAGCCGCGAAACCGTGTTGCTGTCAAGATCACTTTCTTCCAGCATAGATATCAGTTCATCCAGTTTCTTTTCCAGTGAAATTGCTTTATCATTAAGCTCCTGGAACTTAGACACCTCTTCTTCTATGCTTTTTCTTTTTTTCAAAGCCTGATTATATATTGTATATTCAAACGCATTTCATATCAGCTAAATGAGAAAAGTATCTGTCATAACGGTCAATTTCAATCAGCCTTCTGTCACAGAAGCCTTATTGGATTCGGTGATCAGCGACAGCTATTTCAGGCAGATGGAAGTGATCGTGACCGATAATGGCAGCAAAAATTCCCCCATTAACCTATGGAATGCTAAGTATCCAAATATAACGTTTATTCGTTCCGAACAAAACCTTGGCTTTGCCGGGGGCAACAATCTTGCAATACAGGCGGCAAACGGCGAATATCTCTTCCTGGTAAATAATGACACGGAGTTCACTCCGGGCCTCGTCGAACAGCTGGTAAACACATTGGACGCCAATCCCGGAGTTGGAATTATTTCACCCAAAATACGGTTCTTCCATCAGCCGGATATGATCCAGTATGCGGGATATACCCCAATGAATTACAGCACCTGCAGGAATAAGTGTATAGGTGAGTTCGAGAAAGACAGCGGGCAGTACGACCATACTACCGGGCCTACCGGTTACATTCATGGCGCAGCAATGATGGTCAGGCGCGAAGCGCTGGATAAAGCGGGACTCATGCCGGAGAACTTCTTCCTTTATTACGAAGAGATAGACTGGTGCGAACGTATCAAAAGAGCAGGATTCGGAATTTGGGTAGATCCGGCTGCACTCATTTACCACAAAGAGTCGGTATCGGTAGGCAAAACGAGTGCCCTTAAAGAATATTTTATGAACAGGAACCGTATACTCTTTATCAGAAGAAACGCACCGTTCTTTTCAAAGCTCTTGTTTGCCCTGCATTTTTCACTCCTGGTAGTACCCCGAAACATTCTGACATACCTTGCCAGGAAAAGACCCGGGCTCACTATCTATCTCTTTAAAGCAATCTGGTGGAACCTCACCCACAGTAAAAACAGTCAGGATACAGGTTATCCGCTCAATAAAATAACATGAAAATCACTTTCTGGCTATCCCTATTTATTATTTTCTACACATTTGCCGGCTATGCCGTCATTTTATACATCCTCGTGAGGATCCGGCGCCTTGTAAAGGGAAAAAGAAGGTCTACGGAGGTTCCGGAGTATTTACTTCCATCCTGTACACTTATTATAGCTGCATACAACGAGGAAGATTTTATCCGGCAAAAGATCGGAAACACGCTGGAACTTAATTATCCGGAAGACAAGCTGGACATTGTGTTTGTAACAGACGGTTCGACCGACAGAACTCCGGATATTATAAAGGAATATCCCCGGATAAAATTACTCCATGAGGCGTCCCGAAATGGAAAGATCGCAGCAGTACACCGCGCCGTAGCAGACGTTGAAACGGAAGTGATCGTTTTTACAGATGCGAACACGTTTTTAAACAGGGAAGCCCTCACCGCGATCTGCAGGCATTATTCGGATCCAACCGTAGGCGCGGTTGCCGGAGAAAAAAGAATTATATCCGGTGCTCAGGCCGACGCCAGCGCAGCGGGAGAGGGCTTCTACTGGAAATACGAATCCACCCTGAAAAAATGGGATTCAGAGCTATATTCCGTAGTTGGAGCTGCCGGCGAACTGTTCAGCGTCAGACGGCATCTTTACTCGCCTGTCAGCCCTAATGCAATACTGGACGATTTCATGATTTCCATGCTGATTGCCCTGAAGGGATATCGCATTGTTTACGAACCTGATGCCTACGCACTCGAAACGGCATCGGAAAATGTCTCAGAAGAGCTAAAGCGAAAAATAAGGATTGCAGCAGGTGGCATACAATCTATTTTATGGCTGAAACACCTTTTGAATATTTTCAGATACGGCGTCCTCAGCTTTCAGTATATAAGTCACCGGGTCTTGCGGTGGACGATCACTCCCTTCCTGCTCGTGCTGGTCTTCCTCCTCAACATTCTGATCGTCCTGCTTTCACCCGAATTATTATACATTGTCCTGTTATCCTTCCAGTTCACATTTTACACGCTTGCCCTTACAGGTATGATACTGGAGAAAAAACAACTTCGCGTTAAAGTTCTCTTCATCCCCTATTATTTCTGCGTAATGAATTATGCAGTAGCGGCCGGAATCTTCCGGTACTTCCGGAAACAACAGAGCGCGGTGTGGGAAAAGGCAAAAAGAAAACTTTAATTCAGACGGGATAGCCTGCTGACATAAGGATGTCAATCTGTTGTATTTCTTTTGCAGAACAAACCAAACAAAAACACCATGTCAAAGATCATTCAGATGTTGTTAAAGGAACTGGACGCAGAAAGTTCCATCACCCGCAAAATGCTTCAAAGGGTTCCAGACGATAAGTTGGACTGGCAGCCGCATCAAAAGAGCATGACCCTGAAGCAACTGGCAAGCCATGTTGCAGAATTACCATCCTGGATAACGATGGCCCTTACATCAGATGGGCTGGATTTTGCTGTTACACCTTATCAGCCAGCCCCGGTAAGTAACACCGCCGATCTCCTGGAACTTCATGACAAATCTCTCAAAAACGGCAAAAAGTCTCTTGAATTAACTCCAGAAGACAAACTCGATGAAGACTGGGCATTACGTGATGGAGATAACATTCTCTTAAATACAACAAAGGGAGAAACCGTGCGTATGTCACTTAGTCAAACAATACATCACAGGGCACAGCTGGGTGTATATTTCCGGCTTCTGAATATTTCAGTTCCTGCCACCTATGGCCCCAGTGCCGACGAGATGCATTAATTTCCCATAAATCATGTCAGCGTTTCAAGTGGTCTCCCGGTTAAAACGCTGACATAAATATATTTTTATGCTATTCCTTTCTTATAACTAATCCGCAGCGACGATCAATCTGTTCCATTCGGGATGCCTCTTCAGAAAAACTTTCACATAAGAGCAATAAGGCACCACTTTCAATCCCTGGTTTTCAATCTCCGTGAACGTTTTTTCAACCATGGCAGAGGCTACGCCTTTCCCTTCCAGTTCCTCGGGAACTTCCGTATGGGTCAGGAATATCTTATCTCCCTTCTTTTCATAATCAATAAAAGAAACCTGGTCGTCGACGATGAATTCATAACGCTGTTCCTGTTCATTATTTGTAACGGAAAGATCTTTGTAGTTCATAAAGTTATTTTTATTTTTTTCAATCCTTGTGCAACATTTCCCTGACAATCAACGTATACACTAATGTCCTCCCAAAGGACATGTTTTTCATAGGTAGATGTAGGGCCGGGATTTTTACCCGGCTCTTTTCTTTTAAAAAGAATTTAAAATTTTCGTAACATCTTAATTACAATAGTCGTATAATCACATGTCCTCCCAAAGGACGAGTTTTTCATAGGTAGATGTAGGGCCGGGTTTACCCGGCTCTTTTTCTTTTAAAATAATTTCAATTTTCCGTAACTTCTTATTCTCATTGATCGTATAATCATACGTCCTCCCAAAGGACGATTTTTCATAGGTAGATGTAGGGCCGGGATTACCCGGCTCTTTTTTTTGCTTGATTTTTTAACCGAACACTTCTTTCGCTCTTCTCACTGCTTTTTCCAGGTCTATGCCAGCCCCCAGGACGCCAGCAAACAGATCTCCTTCTGTTCTTACCCGCTCAATAGCATTAAAGATATGGAAATCCTTCATTTTCAATCCCGCTTTCACCTCATCCCAGTGTAGCGGCATAGAGACTGTAGCGCCCGGCTTCGGCCGCAACGAATAAGGACAGGCAATGGTAGCTCCTGGTCTGTTCTGCAAAAAGTCGAGGTACATTTTTCCTTTCCGGTTTTTAACCTGCCTTTCAATGCTGGTAAAAGCAGGTATTTGCGAATGTACGATATTGACGAGCAAGCGGGCGAACATTTGGGATTGATCATAAGTATACTTCGCTCCCATCGGAATATAAATATGGATTCCGGTAGATCCTGAGGTTTTACAAAAACACGGTACTTCAATGGCTTCAAGAACCTGTCTGACAACCTGTGCTGCTTCGACAACCTGCTCAAACGTATTCTTATCCGGATCCAGAACAATAATACAGTAATCCGGATGATCCGGCGATTGACTCCTCGAAAACCAGGGATTCATCTCGATGCACCCTAAAGAAGCCATCCATAGAAGACTCGCATCGTCCTTAGGGACCAGGAATTCTTTATGCTCCCCGTCGCTCGTTACGTAAGGAAAAGTTTCCGCCCACTCAGGAGCCTTGTCTTTTACGTTCTTCTGATAGAATCCAGGTTTGGTGATCCCATTAGGAAAGCGGTTGAGCGATTGAGGGCGGTCTTTCAGATAGGGCATGATAAACTCACCGATCTGGTAATAATAATTAAACATATCCCGCTTCGTAAACCCTTCTTCCGGCCAGTATACTTTACTTAAATTACCGAATTTTAAGGAATGTCCGCATATCTTCCGTACCTGGCTTTCATCCCTTGGGTTCAGCAACGTCTTCCTTGTGGTGTCCCGGGGAGCCGCCACTATTTCCTGCCCCGCCATTCTGGTCTCGCCGTGCACAAGGCCGGCCGAATGCTCTGCCTGCTCTCTCACCACCTCCTTTGCTTTTTTATCCGTACGCATGCCTTCGAATGAAGGATGTCTGAAAACACCATCTTCAGTAACTTCTGCAAAACTCACCTCGCATACCAGTTCAGGCTTTAGCCAGGTCGCATTCGCTTTAGGCGGATTGGGACGGAACCTGGAAGGCTTATTGTAATCAGGGACAGTTTTAAAAGGGCTCTTACCTGAGATCAATGGCCTGAATTGTTCCATCATCTCTTTCTGTAGTTTGGCTGAAAAACCCGTTCCCACCTTTCCTACATATTGAAAAGCCCCGTTCTCGTATACCCCCAGTAAAAGGGAACTGAATAACTTTGACGTACCTTCATTCCTTGTAAATCCTCCTATTACCACCTCCTGCCTTTTGTTAACCTTTATCTTAAGCCATTCCTTAGTCCGGAAATCCGTAATATAAGTGCTGGTAACTTTCTTTGCCATGATGCCCTCAAGCCCCATCCGTTGCGCTGCACTAAAAAAATCCGTTCCATTTGCCTTAAAAACCTGGCTCAGCCTGATCCGGTCGTCATCCCTCGGAAACAGCGCCTTCAGCAGGATCTGCCGGTCGCTCAAAGGCAAGCCCATCAGGTTTTTGCCTTCAAACCAAAGAATATCAAAGACATAATAAACAAGCTCTCCGTCAGCCTCGCTCCTCCAGTTCTGCAACGACGAAAAGACAGAAACACCCTGTTCATTCAGCACCATAATCTCCCCGTCGAACACCGCGTTCATTTTCCACTTCCTGATCGCGTGATAAAGAGGATAAAACCGCTCATTAAATGGCTTCTTATTCCTGGATATAATTTCGCAGTCTCCATCTTTCAGCAGAGTTAAAGCCCGGTATCCATCCCATTTAACCTCGTAAACCCATTCAGGATCGTCAAAAGGTTCATCGGTGAGCGTTGCCAGCATCGGCCTGATCTCTTCAGGAAACTCTGATTCCGGCGCCCTGTCCAGGATCTCTTTCACATTACCTTCAGTCGGGAGATCTACATTTTCTGCAGCGTCTTTAATCGTGTTCAACGCTTCCTTCTGTTCCTTTGTCCCAGTCCCAGCCTCCTTTGCTTTTCCTTTCAGCAAATCCAGATCTCTTTCCTTATTCTCCTGGTGTTTATTTTTCTTCACGGCATAGATGTGTTATGTATAAACTATCCGGCTACCAAATGGTTTTTTCACTTAATTGCTACCTTAGCCTTCTTTCTGACACTAGTTTCATAACAATGATAGACGTTTGTTGTATAGGACACATTACCCTGGATAAAGTAATTACCCCCGGCTCCGTTGTAGATATGCCGGGTGGCACTTCTTTCTATTTTTCAAATGCTCAGGCAAATCTTGATCTCAGTTTTGTGCTGGTTACAGCAATCGCAGACGAAGAAAAGTATATCGCCGCTGAACTAAGAAATAAAGGGATCCAGGTAGAAGTCATCAAAAGCACACACACGGTTTGCTTTGAAAACAGGTACGAAGCGAACCAGGATAACCGCACACAGCGCGTCACACAAAAGGCCGATCCCTTCAGCATCAGTCACGTAAAAGACATCAACGCGAGGATCTTTCACCTGGGCCCGCTTCTTGCCGGTGACATCCCGCTCGAGGTGATAAAATTCCTTTCGGGAAAAGGAATCGTCTCTCTCGACGTTCAGGGATATTTAAGAGAAGTCCGGGGTCAAAATGTATTTGCCGTCGACTGGAAAGATAAAGAAGCAGCACTTAACGGCCTCGACATTCTGAAAGCCAATGAATCCGAGATGGAAGTGCTAACGGGATATAATAATCCGCATAAAGCCGCCCGGTCACTTGCGGCAATGGGTGTAAAAGAGGTGATTATTACACTGGGAAGCCAGGGTTCTTTAATCTATGCAGACGAAGTTTTTTTTGAGATACCAGCTTATCAGCCCAGGAGAATTGTAGATGCAACAGGTTGCGGAGATACGTATATGGCAGGGTATCTCTACCAGAAAGCCAGAGGAGCCGGATTGCAGGCTGCCGGTAATTTCGCCGCAGCCATGGCCACATTAAAAATTGAAAACTCAGGACCCTTCTCGGGCACAGCCGAAGATGTTTACAGGCGGATAAGCATGGATTAACACGGACTCATCGCAACATTTCTGATTTTTGTCGCATAATCAAACCCTTTTGTCCCATTTTCAAATCCCTTAAAAAAAATAATATAATCTTTGTACAGATAAGGTTTAGGTGCCCTGACTACACCCATTGTAGCAGGGCTTTTTTATTACACCAGTTTTCTTCATTCCGCAACACGGTATTTAAGCTTTCCGGATCTGCCGGTTCCTCTTGCAGATTTCCCCGAACGTGAGGCCAGCTAAAATAGAGTAAGGAGCAGTGAAGATTTCCCGCGTCAGGATTTTGC
>JBQGEO010000718.1:0-11344 GCA_052039655.1 Pararcticibacter sp. | reverse complement strand
TATGATTTGATAAATTACATATGAAAAAGCTAAAAATACTTCTGGGTATAATACTGTTTTTGTATCTCCCTGTTCACTCTATGGCGTGGGGGCTTTTAGGACACCGGATTGTTGGTGAGATTGCCGGTCAGCATCTCACAGGCAAAGCGCGGAAAGAAATTCAGAAAATCTTCGGCCCCGAGACTCTTGCGATGAATGCGAACTGGATGGATTTTATTAAGTCAGATCCATCGTTCAAATATCTTGATGTGTGGCATTATGTAAACCTGCCGCAGGGTCTGACAGCGGAACAGGTGGATTCGTTCCTTAAGACAGATACCGCATCGAATGCATTTAATAAAATCCGGTTTGTAGCGGCAGAGCTTAAGAAAAAAACATTACCGATGGAGATGAAGCGGATGTATCTGCGCATACTGGTTCATGTAATGGGAGATATACACCAGCCGATGCATTGCGGGCGAAGAGAAGACCGCGGAGGGAATGACGTCAAAATTAAGTGGTTTAATAAACCATCTAACCTGCACACCTTCTGGGATTCTGAGTTTATAGAGTTTCAGCAGCTCAGCTATACAGAATATGCGAAAGCCTTGGATCACCCTACAAAGGAGCAAGTTTCTGCATGGCAGAAAACAGGGCTGAACAACTGGATTTTCGAATCTTACCAAATCAGCGAACAACTGTATAAGGAAGCAGAAAAGGATCAGAACTTCAGCTACAGGTATAATTTCGATCATATCGATACCCTCAATCAGCAATTGTTAAAAGGTGGTATCCGCCTTGCGGGGCTTCTGAATGAGATCTTTTCATAGACCAATTTATTTCTACTTCGAATGAAAATACTAATGGTGTGCCTGGGCAATATTTGCCGTTCCCCGCTCGCACATGGGATAATGGAAAGCATTGTAAAAGAGAAGGGACTGGACTGGGAAATAGATTCTGCGGGAACAGGAGACTGGCACATCGGTTCTCCGCCTGACCGTCGTTCAACGGCCATAGCAAAGAAATATGGTATTGATATTTCCGGTCAGTGCTGCCGGCAGTTTACTTCCGGTGACTTCGATCGTTTTGACAGGATCTATGTGATGGACCGCATGAACCTTCGGGACGTTCTGAATATGGCCCGCTCGGAGAATGACCGCAAAAAGGTCAGATTACTTCTGGATAAAGAAGTTGTACCCGACCCCTATTACGATGACGACCAGTTTGATCCCGTTTTCCTCATGGTGGAAGAGGGATGCCGGAAAATCGTAGACCAGGAGCTCCGCTAAATGAATTTTAGAATCGGGCTATCTACTCTCCTGCTGCTTTTTGTACTTTTGCGCCATGGCGAGTAATAAACCATCCGTGCCAAAGGGTACAAGAGATTTTTCACCCGTGGAAATGGTGAGACGTAATTATATTTTCGACACTATTAAATCTGTGTTCCGAAAGTATGGCTACCAGGAGATTCAAACACCTTCTATGGAGAACCTGAGTACATTAACAGGGAAATACGGAGATGAAGGAGACAAACTGATATTTAAGATTTTAAACAGCGGGGATTTCTGGGGGGAAGCTGAAAAGCAACAACAGAAAGCGGAGGCTTTTCAATTTAGTTCCAGAAGCCTTCTGCCTGTATTATCAGAGAAAGCCCTCCGTTATGACCTCACCGTTCCTTTCGCCAGATATGTGGTCATGCATCAGAACGAAATCTCCTTCCCTTTTAAGCGCTTCCAGATTCAGCCGGTATGGCGGGCAGACCGGCCCCAGAAAGGAAGATACCGGGAGTTCTATCAGTGTGATGCCGACGTGGTTGGCTCGGAGAGCTTACTTAACGAAGCAGAATTTGTTCTTATCTACCAGGAAGCGTTAAGCAAGCTTGGTCTCAGGGATTTCACTATCAAGATCAACAACAGAAAGATCTTAACAGGAATCGCGGAGATAATAGGAAAGCCTGAGCTGATAGTAGACATGACAGTCGCTATCGACAAGATTGATAAGATCGGCTTGGATGGTGTTGAAAAGGAATTGCTTGAACGGGGGTTCACTTCGGGGGATATAGAGATACTAAGGCCGGTGATCCTGCTGACAGGAGACAATGCTGAAAAACTTGAAAAATTAAAAGCCGTTTTGGAACCAACTTCTGTGGGCAAGGCAGGCATTAAGGAAATTGAGACAATATTTGACTACCTCGCCCGGCTCTCATCTTCATCCCTTCCAAATGTAGAACTGGACATTACGCTGGCAAGAGGGCTGAATTATTATACCGGTGCAATTTTCGAGGTAAAAACGAACGAGGTAGCGATGGGTAGCATAGGCGGTGGCGGACGTTATGACGACCTCACAGGTATGTTTGGTTTAAAGGGTCTGACAGGCGCGGGAATTTCGTTTGGAGCCGATAGGATCTATGATGTTCTCGAAGAATTGAAGTTATTCCCTGAACAATCGTCAGAGACCACAAAAGTCCTCATCACCAACTTTGACGAGGAGGCTGAAAAATATGCATTGCCCTTGTTGTTTAGTTTCCGCAATAAGGGGATAGCGGTAGAATTATACCCCTCCTCTGCTAAGATAAAGAAGCAAATGGCTTATGCGGACAGCAAGAATATTCCTTTTGTCTTACTGATAGGCAGTGAGGAAATACAGTCAGGAGAATTAACATTGAAGGATATGAAAAGCGGGCAGCAGGAGAAACTGACTAAAGAAGAATTAATAAAGAAGCTTAGTTAACCAACTAAGCTTCTTCTCTTTTTGTACCTTCATATAATTCGTATTCCAGCAAGCGGCAATCAAGTTTCCCATTATAAAACTCAATTCTTCTGGAAGCTTTCAGTCCTATCTTTTTAGCGAGATCGGGATTTCCTGTAAAGATGTACCCATAATATCCTTTACACTTTTGTTTCAGAAAGTCGCCGATACGTTTATAGGTAGCCTCGAGTTTGGTATGTGTTCCCAGCCTTTCACCATATTCGGGGTTGAACATCACTACCCCCTTGCCTTCGGGAACTTCTGTCTCTTCAAAATCACATACCTGAAAATCAATGAGGTGATCTACGCCGGCTGTTTTTGCATTCTTTCTTGCAATGTCGATGGCTTCGTCTGATATATCAGAAGCTATGATTTTAAAATCAAGTAATTTCTTTGCTTTATCTTTTAACTTCCTTCTTTCGGCAAAGAACACTTGTTCATCGTATCCGAGGATGTGCATAAAACCATAATTCATGCGAAAGTATCACGGGCTTTTGTTTGTGGCGATGAGTGCAGCCTCAATAGCAAGGGTTCCCGATCCGCACATGGGATTGACAAAAGAGCTGTTTCGGTCCCACTTTCCGGAAAGAATTGTCCCGGCAGCAAGAGCCTCGAGCATCGGCGCTTTCCCCGGTAACTTCCTGTAGCCGTGTTTCGAAATAACCTCTCCCGAAGTATCTATGAATACTTCGGCCTGATTATCTCTCCAGTAGAGATGGATGACCGTTTTATTTACAAGGGGACCAGAATCGGGTCTTAGATTCTTTTTCTCCCTGATACGGTCGACAATGGCATCCTTAACCTTCACATTTGCAAACAGAGGGGTCCTGATATGTTCGTTACTGACATTCGAGGTAATCGAAAAATATCCCGCGAAGTCAATCAGCTCTTCCCATTCAATTTCAACAAGGGATTTATACAACTCATCGGGAGTATCAGCATTGAAGCTCTTAAGGGAATAAAGAACCTGGCTTGCAGTGCGGAGGTTCAGGTTAAGAACAATACAATCGTTAACCGTTCCCGAAATTTCAACCCCGGTACTGAAACTTCTCTCTATTTTTAAACCAAGCTCCTCTATCTCAGTTATGAGATACGGAGCCAGTCTTTTATTACATGTTACAAGAATACGACTTGCAGTGTTGAAAACTTCCATAAAATATGTGCGAAGTTAGTCAATTAAATTTGCCAGTTTTGAATCTTGTAATAATTGAAAGAGAAAATGGATATAAAGGGCAAAGTACATGAAATATCTCCGGTAATGAATGTAACGGAAACATTCAAGAAACGGGAGTTGGTTATTGAATATGCAGAGAATCCTTCCTACCCAGAGTATATTAAATTCGAAGCACTTCAGGATAAAGTAAATCTATTTGATACTTTAAAGCCTGGCGACCAGGTAGAAGTATTTTTTAATTTAAGAGGTCGCCCGTGGACTGACCGCAATGGAAAGACAGCGTATTTTAATACCCTGGTTGTATGGAGAGTAAATGCGCTCACAGCTACCAATACGCCTGCACCAGCGCCGGAATATGCACCTCCCGCAGATTTCAATTCAGCACCACAGGACGACGATTTACCATTCTGATTTGTGCATCCTATAATATTTTTAAGAGGCCCTTCCCGCAAAGAAGGGCTTTTTTCATATGATTACTTTCGGGCTGAAACAACGACTTTCCTCCGCTAAATCTCTGTTCTTCAAGTTCATTGTGTTAAAATTTGTTAAACCATGGTACTGTTACGGTGCCTTACGTATTTTTGTACGAGATGAAGAAGAGAAGTATCAGCCTTATTATCGGATTGATGAGTGCGGCCCTGTTGGGGGTAATGGGTATGCAATACTATTTCATAAGAGAATCTTACCGGCAAAAATCTCAGCTTTTTGATCTTTCTGTTAATAACTCCCTGAGTGAGGTAACTAAAAAGCTTGCAAAAAGAGATGCTATGCTTTTCGTCAAGCGGAAGGCGCAGGCTGATGAGCAGTTAAAAAACTCAAGGGAAAAAAGAAGGGAACAGGAAGCTGCACGCCGCCAGGCTGAAGAATTTGTTGCGCGGATAAAAGGGCTGAATAACCGGATTGAACGGGATTTTAAGAAGAGGGACAGCATTCTCAGAAGCAGTTTTCCCAGGGTGATGACAATAGACAATGATTTTTACGAAACATACCTCAGGGATCCGGGCCAGAGGAGCAAAGTATCCCTGAGGATTAAGATGCATCAGTCTGTTGACGATTATGGGCAGGTATTTCAGAATGAAGTACATGAACTGTATGTGGAGAACGGTGATGTTCAGAAAATGCAGAAATCCGGAAAGAAAAATGCGGATACGGTTTATTACCTTATTGAAGATCCTGTAGCGGGACTGAGAGTAGTGTCACTGCCCCGCAGAAACCCTACGCTGAATAAGCAGCTAAAAAAGGAGCAGGAAAAACATGATTCGGAGAGGCTCGCAAGGCTGATGGAAGAGGAGAAAAGAAAAGAAGTAAAGAACATCAACCGCTTTTTCAAATCTGCTACATCCAGCCATAAATCTGCTCTGTTTGAAGATCTGGCTAATGAGTATGAACAATTTGACATTCCATTGCTAAGCCGGATTAACCCAATTGTGGTAGACACCTTACTTCGGTCTGAACTTTTAACAAGGGGCATTAATTTACCCTATAATTACAGGATCGGCTCTGCAAATTCCGATTCACTGTTGTTTGCGAATGACAAAACAGGGGTTTTTGATAATGAAAACACTTATTCTACTACCCTTTTCCCGAAAGAAATTATTCATGATTCCGGTATTCTAAGCATTACTTTCCCTCAAAAAAGCAGATATCTGATTCAAAACATGAACTTTATTCTGGCTTCTTCCGCCAGTCTTCTTATCGTAATGATTGGATGTTTTGCATTCACGATCCTCACGATCTTCAGGCAGAAGAAAATCTCAGAGATGAAGACTGATTTCATTAATAATATGACACATGAGTTTAAAACTCCGGTTGCGACTATTATGATCGCCAGTGAGGCCCTGAAGGATCCCGAGATTACGGAGGATCAAAACAGGATACAGCGCCTGGCGGGGATCATATATGACGAAAACGTTCGCCTGGGGAACCATATCGAAAGAGTATTGAATATTGCAAGAATAGACAGAGACGATCTCAAGCTTGAGTTTAAACCTCTTGACATGAATGACCTCATTTCTGCCATTGCTGATAGTATGCAACTTCAATTTGCGAAGAAAGAAGCAAAGGTTTCCGTTAATCTCAATGCGTCGCACCCCGAGGTAAAAGGGGACGAACTTCATTTAAGCAACGTTATCTTCAATTTGATAGACAACGCACTGAAGTACAGTAAAGGGACGCCGGAGATCAGCATAAGCACAGCCAATACAGGAAAAAACCTGATTATAAAAGTTGCTGACAAGGGTATCGGAATGAATAAAGATCAACTTTCGAAGATATTCGAGCAGTTCTACAGAATTCCCACCGGGAATCTCCATGATGTGAAGGGCTTTGGATTGGGGCTGAGCTATGTAAATAATATCGTAAAAAGACATCATGGAAGCGTAAAGGTGAGGAGTGAAAAAGATAAAGGCTCGGAATTCGAAATTATCCTGCCGGCAGTCTGAACATTTGCTACAGGAGATCATGCAGATATATTTTATAAGTTACGTTGCAGCATTATTAAGAGATAATTATAAATGAAGAAAATTTTACTGGTAGAAGACGACCCGAATCTTGGTTTGCTCCTTCAGGACTACCTGGAGCTAAAAGGTAAGTATAAAGTTGTTCTGGCCAAGGACGGAGAAGAGGGCTTAGAGCTTTTTACTAAAGAGAATTTTGATCTCTGCATCCTGGATGTGATGATGCCGAAGAAAGACGGCTTTTCTCTTGGAAAAGATATAAGGAAAATAAACCCTGTTGTTCCCATCATTTTTGCAACCGCCAAAACAATGATCGAGGACAAATCAGAAGCGTTTAATCTCGGCGGGGACGATTATATAACAAAACCCTTCAGGATTGAAGAACTTCTGTTACGAATTAATGCTTTGCTTAAAAGAGTGTCGAACAATGAGAGCAAGCCAGAGGAACAGGACAAATTCCAGATCGGCGACTACCAGTTTGATTACAAAGGGCAGATAATCAGAAAAGACGACAATCAGCAAAAGGTTTCTACCAAGGAAGCTGAACTGCTGCGGCTCTTATGTTTAAAAAAGAATAATGTTCTGACGCGTGAAGAAGCGCTTATCAGCATCTGGCATGATGATAATTATTTCAATGGCAGAAGCATGGACGTCTTTCTTAGTAAGCTGAGAAAGTACCTTAAAGATGATCCTAAAGTGGAGATTATCAACGTACACGGAAAAGGATACAAATTAATTGTTAACTAAATCAATATTTTTAATGTAACTTTGCTGCATTAAAAATGAGAATTCTGCATAAATCAATCAGGGTTGTTTTGTCATGGGTATTCCTGCTGCATTTTTCAGCGGTTACCCTGTCCCTTGATTTTCTGCACGATCATTCTTCGGAAACCACCTGCCAGGATTTAGCCAGGCATGGCTCTTGCAGCCACAAGTCCCATCTTTCCAACAATTCATCGTGCTGGGTCTGCTTAGCTCATTTTCAGAAAGAAGCAATTAAATCAAATGAGACAGGGATTGTTATCAACAGTATTCCTGCTATCGGCTTTCTGCATCCCGGCTACACCCGCATCTATACTTCAAATGAATCGTTAATACTATCTTTAAGAGGCCCTCCCCCTGCTCCTTCATTAGCGGATTGACGATCGACCCGATCAATCATATTCAGGAATCCACACCAAGGCAGACTGGGGCGGCGTTTACGCCAACTATACCTGTTTTAATCACCCTGCCATTCAATTTTAGCACACAATTAAAGATGAAAACATTCTCATTTTATATTCTCCTTTTCATTTCATTCCTGGCTCTTACTGCCAGAGCCGATGCTCCACCGATCAGGGGAACGGTGGCAGACGCCGTTACCGGAAATCCTCTTCCCGGTGCTACCCTATCTATTCCAGAGCTTAGAATTTCGGTAGTTACCAACCAGAAAGGTGAGTACTTTTTCCCTTCTTTACCTCAAAAAGGCCAGTTTCTGCTGGAAGTAAAGTATATAGGATACAAATCTGTCGCACAGACGGTTGATGTAAGTAAGCCTGTTTCTGTTGATTTCAGGCTTCAAAAAACAGTTATAGAAGTTCAGGAAGTTGTCATTACCGGAACAGCTGCCAGTTCAACTAATAAAAGAAACAGTACTTCTGTTACAGTACTAAACAAGGAAGACCTCCTCCGCAAGCCATCTACAACACTGATCGGAGCTATTGCTACGGTTCCCGGGGTTTCGCAGATCACTACAGGATCGGGAATTGCCAAACCGGTAATCCGCGGATTAAGTTACAACCGGGTGATCACGCTGTCTGACGGCGTTAAGCAGGAAGGACAGCAATGGGGCGACGAACATGGAATAGAAGTCGACCAGTATCGCGCCGAACGGGTAGAAATCCTTCGCGGAGCTGCCAGCCTTCTTTATGGCTCTGACGCGATGGGCGGGGTGATCAATATTATTGACCCTCTTCCTGCTTCTCCCGGACAAATAAAGGGGGAAATCCTCAGTAACTATTCGACCAATAATGGTTTAAGCGGCAGTTCTGCCATGCTGGAAGGCAATGCAGGCGGATTCGTCTGGAGAAGCAGGGCGTCCTATAAAAATGCGTTTGGATACAATACTCCAGATTACCGGCTTCCGAATACCGGCTTCCATGAAACGAATCTGAGCGGGCAGCTGGGATTGAACAAGAGCTGGGGGTATATGCACCTGGATCTTTCATCGTTCCGCCAAAAATTAGGTCTTCCTGAATACACCAGGAATGAGGAGGGCCAGTTTGTGACAGAACCGGAAAATGAGGGAGAAGAAGGATCCGTTATTTCCCCCTACCTGTACAAAACGCGCAATCTCTTTACTCCCTTACAAGATATCAGGCACTATAAAACAGCTCTCAACAGCTACATAGTCCTTGGAGAGGGGAAACTCCGTTCGACACTCGCGTTCCAAAATAATCAAAGACGGGAGCTTGAGGAAAACGAAACCGACCCTTCCCTCTTCTTCGATCTGAAGACATACAGTTATGATTTTAAATACTACTTCCCGGTAAGAAAAGGCTGGGAGCCCGTTATAGGCATTTCAGGAGCGTTTCAGAATAACGAGAATAAAGCGGAGGAGTTATTGATTCCGGACTACGACAGCCAGGATATAGGCGCATTTCTATATGCCAAGAAGAACTGGAAATCTACTACATTCAACGCCGGGCTTAGGTTTGACTACCGTAATATCGACGGGAAACAAATGGAAGAAGATGGCGCCCCAAAATTCAGTAACTTCTCGAACAATTTTTCAAATATAAGCGGAGCTCTGGGTATCACCCATGAAATATCCCAGACCGTCAATTTTAAGGCAAATGTAGGAAGTGCATTCCGGGCTCCAAATGTAGCCGAACTGAGTACCGATGGCGTGCACGAAGGGACCGAACGATACGAAGTAGGCAATCCGGAACTGAATCCGGAAAGGAGCTTCTATGCCGATGCCTCTCTTGAATATCATACAGATAAAGCCAGCGCATTCGTAAATATCTATAATAACTACATTGATAATTATATCTATTTAAAACAGTTGTCGGAAGATGAAATGCTGGACAATCACTATGTTTATCATTACACCCAGGATAATGCCAATCTATATGGGCTGGAAGCCGGAATAACTTTGCACCCCATATCCCTGATCCATTTTGAGAATACCTTCTCGCTGACAAGAGCAAAGAACAATTCGACAAAGAGCGACCTTCCATTTATTCCGGCTCCGGTACTAAGGAATGAACTGAGATTTGAACCGGGAATAAAGAACCTGGATGACAGCTGGATATCAGTCGGTCTGGACAATTTTTTCCGGCAATCGCGCGTAGACCAGTTTGAGACTCCGACTGGCGCATATTCCCTTTTAAACGCCTCTGCCGGAACTACCGTTAAAGCAGGAAAGCAGTCCATTCAGCTTAGCATTACTGCAAGCAATATCCTTGACAAAGCATACATAAGCCACTTAAGCAGGTTTAAGAAGGATGGATTCTGGGATGCAGGAAGAAACATTTCATTTTCTGTACGTGTACCGCTGTCCTTCGGACATGCGGAATAGACGTCCCGGAACATGATATCTGAAAGCCCCGGCAATAACTGATGCCGGGGCTTTCTACATTTGAACAATCAAAACCATTCCCCTTTAATACAGTTACCCTTGAGGAAGTACACAAAATCAGCACTACCAGATATACAATCACACCCGATATGAAGACAATTCTGCTCCTACTAAATTTGTTGATTCCACCGGTCTTATTTGCACAGCCGGATACCCTTTCTATTACGCTCGAAAATGTTCAATATCCCTATCCGGTGAGCTTTATTAATTTAAACGCGGAAGGGCAGGATTTAAGAATGGCATATATGGACGTCAAGCCAGCCAGTCCTAATGGAAAAACAATCATGCTCTTTCACGGGAAGAATTTTGCCGGTTATTACTGGACAGATGTTATAAAAGCTCTTTCCGAAAAAGGATACCGGGTGATCGTTCCCGACCAAATGGGATTCGGAAAATCATCGAAAGCCTTCATCCATTATAGCTTTCATCTTCTTGCTAAATTTAATAAACAGCTTCTGGACAGCCTCGGAATACAGAAAACATCCGTCCTTGGTCACTCCATGGGCGGCATGCTTGCTACGCGTTTTGCGCTTCAATATCCGGACCGTGTGTCAAAGTTATTGCTTGAGAACCCTATAGGCTTTGAGGATTACCGGACTTTTGTTCCTTACATCACGACGGAGGAACAATACAAGACGGAATTAAAGACTACTCCGGCCAGTGTGAGAAAATACTATGAATCCTCTTATTTTCCTGTATGGAAACCAGAATATGACTACCTGGTAAAGATCGGAGCCGGGGTGGCAAAAAGCGCAGATTTCCCCCGGTATGCAAAAGTATCGGCAATGACCTTTACGATGATCTATGAGCAGCCAGTAGTTTATGAATTTAGCAATCTGAAAGTTCCGGTTGTGCTGTTCATAGGCCTCGAGGATAAAACAATTGTGGGAAAAGCACTGCTTTCAAAAGACGAACAATCCAGGCACGGGCAATATAAAGTCCTTGGAAAACAAATCGCCTCCAGGATATCCGGATCTAAGCTGATCGAATTCGAGGGTGTTGGCCATATTCCGCATATTCAGATCCCACAAAAATTTATTTCTTCCCTGATTGCTAATCTCTAATTTAGGCGGCTCTTAGACATGCAAAAGGAAGAAATAATTGAATTAACAGTTCGTTTTGTGAAACATTCACTGAAAGAAGCTGAGAGTGGCCATGACTGGTGGCATATACTAAGGGTGTGGAATACGGCCAAAGCAATTGCCCTTGAAGAGCCGGTAGACATGCTGATTGTGGAACTCGCGGCTCTTCTGCACGACATTGCAGACCCTAAGTTCCATAACGGGGACGAAGAGATAGGGCCTGAAACAGCCAAAAAATTCATGCAATCAATTGATCTACATCACAATACAGCATTCCACGTGG
>JBQGEO010000717.1:0-2439 GCA_052039655.1 Pararcticibacter sp. | reverse complement strand
ACCCAATACATTAGGAGTTGACTACAATGTACATGTTCTGTCCTCTATACTGGAGCATGTGGCTCCGGGTTTAGGATGGAGATAAGTTTCATTAAATTTATAAATAAAAAAATCGGAATGTGATTGAAATAACAATCATATTCCGAATATGAAAACCTCACCAGAGTTGCTTCTCTTTACCAATTCAGGAATGGATGATAGCTTCGGTAATCAGGAGCCCGGCGCTTACTCATTAACCTCTATGGCTATTTTGCCCGGGTACCCGCCTTTCTCAGCATATTTATAAGCCTCTTTGGCCTGATTAAACGCAAATGTTTTACTTACCTCAATTTGCAACCCCTTGCTGATTGCATTTAGTAACGAATGGATATTTTCTTCGGAAGGAGCGGTGAGCAAAGCGACATGCTTCTTACTTCTGAATAAATTTCTGACGGGCGACGTGATGATGTCAGAGAGTCCCGGGACCGGATTTAAAAACAAGGCACAGGGTTTCATGATCCGTTTGGCATTTGAATACCTCATCTTACCGGATAAATCGATAACGATGTCATAAACTACCTTTTGCGAGAGTACATTATCTTTTTTATAGTCCACTACAGAACCAGCTCCCCATTCTTTTGCGAAAGCCAATGCTTCTGTGCCGGTAACAGCGGTAGTGCCGGCTCCAGTATCTCTTAGCAGTTGCAGCAGGAACATGCCGAAGCCGCCTGTTGCTCCGTTTATTAAAATCCGGGAGTCCGGGTTAATCCTGCCCATTTTTTGGAAAGCGGTAACCGCGGCAGCGCCCGCAGTAGGAATGGAGGCAGCCTGAACGAAATTGATACCGGCAGGTTTTTTCCAGATGGATGTTGAAGGGACAGCAACATATTCAGCTAATGCGCCGTCTTTCATGTTATTCTTCACCATTCCAAAGACCTCGTCGCCTTTTTTGAAATTAGCTACTGATGTCCCCGCATCTTCAATAACCCCGGCAAAATCAGTCCCTGTGTGCTTTGGGAATTTTGAGCCCGACATGAGTTTCATTTCGCCTTTCCTGATTTTCCAGTCCAGGGGATTGATCGAAACCGCTTTTACTTTTACTAAAACCTGGTTTGGCAGGATAGATGGTTTTTGTTCATCTATGGTTTGTAATACTCCTGTATCACCAAACACTTTGTAAGCAATTGTTTTCATTTTCTTTTCTTTAAAATTTGATAAATGAACTATGCTACAAAGATGGCCGGTCGCAACCTAATAGACTTGTATCAGATCACTATTGTGTTTCAGTGCTGTTGGGGGCATGCCGAACATTTCATACATATACTTATTCAATTGAGGGAGATCATAAAACCCGGTATAATATGCAATTTCTGTAAGGCCTTTGTCCTTCTCCGAAAGGGTAACATAAATAGCCTGCCGTAATCTCGTCCACAATAAATATTTAGACAGGCTGCTGCCCGTCTGTTCTTTAAATAATGAAGCTAAACGGGAGGGCGAAAGAAAAACCAGGTCAGAAAAGGTTTGCGGATTGATATCCCGCTCAAAAAAATTGGTTCTTATATATTCAACCATTTTTGTTACCCGTTCATCATATTGTTTTTCCGGCGTCTTCAGAAGTATGGCTCTGATGACAGAGCGGATGTCAAAATGATCGGTTTCTATTTTAAAATAATTCAGTATTTCAGCCCTGGAATGGAACAGGATACAGGCCTGGGCAGGACTGAAGCTTTTTGAAAGTTCTAAACCTATGTTAGAATAGGGTTCTATATTAAGGACACTTAATGTGCCTTTTTCAGCGGCACACAGATGAGGGACTTGCGGTTTGATCAGAAAGCCGTGGATAGCCCGGTGCAACTGTCCGTTAATGGTTGAAGTAAACGGAGAATCGTTCGACAGGACAATTTGATAGGCCGAATGTTTATGGATCTCGACGGTAAGATTGTGTGCTGTAAGAGCGAGAATAAACGGGTTACTTAATGGTTCTTTCATAGGAATCTGTTTTCGTGAAAGTAGTAGTAAGGTATTGATAAAAGAAGAAATTCCCAAGGGTGTTCACGGCGTTTATATCTTAAGTAACATAGCTCGCTGTCTTCATCAACCCTAAGATAATTGAACTGGGACGTAAAAGCTGGCTTTGAGCAAATGAAGCGGTGATTGCAAAAAAGCTTCTCATCTTCCAGTTTCAGTCCAGTCAATTAAAACCAGGTATTTTTGTGATTTAGATATCTGGATTTCATTAAAAATTATACTTTTGACCATTCTTTTTCCGGACCGGAACATAACATTAAGGAGAGATGTCAGAGCGGTTGAATGTGCCTGATTCGAAATCAGGTGTACTGTAAAAGGTACCGGGGGTTCGAATCCCTCTCTCTCCGCTGAAAGGGCATCCGAAAACCGGATGCCTTTTTTGATTTCGCGCCTACCTTCTCATTCCACCGGGCCCGTCTTGCAAAGGCGCAG
>JBQGEO010000716.1:0-4670 GCA_052039655.1 Pararcticibacter sp. | reverse complement strand
ATGCATCCCGAATATGCGAATTTGAAAAAAGCCCTTGCTAAGTACCGTAAGATCAAGGCAGAAGGGGGATGGCCGAAGATTCCGGCAGGAGCCTCTTTGAAGCCTGGTCAGAGTTCACTGGTGGTACCCTTGCTGAAGAAAAGGCTTGCCGCTTTTATTGCTGCGGACAGCCTCAACAAAGGTCAGGATAATGCGTTTACACCCGAACTTTCTGCTGCTTTGAAGAAATTCCAGGAGGAGAATGGCCTCACAGCAACAGGTACGCTCAATAAGCCGACAGTGGCTTTTATGAATATTCCTGTTGATGACCGTATCCGCCAGGTGATCATCAATATGGAGCGCTGGAGGTGGATCCCTCAGAGTTTCGAGCAGAACTACCTGATCGTTAATATTCCCGAATTCAGGCTCCGCGTATATGAAAAAGGAAAAGAGGAAATCAATATGAAGGTAATCGTTGGGAAGGAGCTTAATTCAACTCCCATCTTCAGCGACCTGATGGAGCATGTGGTATTGTCTCCGTACTGGAACATTCCGCCGGGCATCCTTAAAAATGAAATAGCTCCTAAAGTTGCCTCAAATCCGGGATATCTTGAGTCGATGGATATGGAAGTGATAGACAAGAGCGGTAATCCGGTTGATCCGTCTTCGGTGGACTGGTCAGCTGCAGGAACCGGTGGATTTCCATATACGGTCAGAAGAAGGCCGGGCCCAAAGAACGATCTGGGGGACGTGAAATTTATCTTCCCGAATTCTATGAACATTTATCTGCACGATACACCCTCTACAGAGCTGTTCAGTATGTCTAAACGCGACTTCAGCCACGGGTGTGTACGTGTCGAGCGTCCGATAGATCTGGCAGTTTACCTTCTGCGTGATTCAGGCTGGGATAAATCGAAGATTTTAGATCAGATCCAGACGCGTAAAGAAAAATACGTTCCACTTAAGAAAAAGATGCCGGTTTATCTGGTTTATTTCACGGCTTCGGCTGGTCCTGATGGAAAAGTTCGGTTCTATGATGACGTGTACGGGCACGATCAGAAGCTCAAGTCTATGTACTTTAGTAAATTATAGATCCGGGATATAGATTGCAAAACCGAAAATAAAAAAGAGGCTGAATCACCCGATTCAGCCTCTTTCGTTTATCATGAATACCGGAACCTTTCCCGCCGTGACTTAGTCTTTTGAATATTTATAATATTTGCCGCCAGGTTTTTAGTTCCCCATTGAAGTGATTATATCTTAATAATAAATCGAAACCCCTACCTTTGGAGATATGAATCCCGAGATACTGGAGCAGCTTGTAACTATGGAAATGCCTTTCGGCAAATATAAGGGGACCCTGATCTGCAATCTTCCGGAGTATTACCTGGTGTGGTTCTCACAAAAGGGATTTCCCCAGGGAAAGCTTGGGATGATACTTCAGACGATGTATGAAATCAGGTTAAATGGCCTCGAATATCTTCTGAAACCTCTGAAAGATAAGTCAGCCTTAAAAGGTGTTCAGGGGTTTATAATCCCTGAAGTAAAAAAGAAGTACTAAAGCCCTGACAGACACTGCCTAAACCATTGATTTCCGGTTATGGATCTTTCCGTTCCTGCACTTCCGCGGATTTATCAGTTGTTTCGATATCATTCTCAGCCTCCAGTTTTTCACGAACAAGATCGCTTTTTGAGCGCAGCATTCGTTTCCTCATCGGACTCTCATTCGGATTTTCGTCGCCCAGCAGAACACCCCAGGGTTTAAACATTTCCGAGCGGTCGAAGATGATTTTTATCACAGCAATAACAGGCAGGGAAAGAAACATTCCCGAAATACCGGCTATAGCTCCGCCAACAAGTACGCCGACGATAGCGCCAAGGGCATTGATGCGGACTTTCGATCCTACGATACGCGGCATCAGGATGTTATTATCAAGAAACTGAACAAAAGCAATTGTAGACAGCACAATAAGGACCGGGGTCAGCGACTGTGATGAGCTTAATGTCAGAAGTACACCCAGGATATTTCCGATCAATGCCCCGATATATGGAATGAGGTTGAGAAGGGCAAAAAGTACACCGATCAGCAGGGCATGCTTAATGCCAAACAGTAACAGTATCCCACCAAGGAAGACGGTCATATAAGTCACCTGGATCAGAAGCCCGATGAGATAGCTTTTTATAATCGACTCACTTTCACTCAGGACTTCTTCTACTTTGTCATGCTGTTCTGCGGGAAACCACATGAAGATAAAGCGCAGAAGGAGGTTCTTATAATTCAGCATCAGGAAAACGTAGATAGGGAGGAGTCCCATGAATATAAAAGCAGATGAAACAGATCCGGCAGCGCCTCCAAGTATCGCGGCTGCGTAGTTGAGAAGCTTGGCACTCTGTTCATTTACAAATTTTATCTGTTCAGTAGGTGAGAAATGGCTGATTTGATCGATCCACCTGCTGAGTGAGTTTAAATGCAGACTAACGTTTTTCTGGATCTGGGGGAAGTCGGCAATTAACCTTGCAGCCTGTGCGGAAAAGAACCATCCGATGGCTGCTACCACTGTCAGCATAATTAAAATAGGCAGCAGGATTGCCAGGACATTGGGGAACCTTTTCTTCCTGAAAAACCTGTACGGCGGAAGAAGGACAATACTGATGAAGAATGCCATGATCAATGGCATGATAATATTACTGCCGAGCACGAGGAGAGCACCGACCAGAAACAGTCCAAGCAGTTCTATTGAACGCTTCACTGTCATAGGAATTTCTTTCATATTTTCTTTGAGATTAACTACTCAACAAAACAAAAATAAATAGGTTGGCCTGAAAATGCTTTCTGCCATAAAAATTAAGCATTTTCTTTGTTTATTTTCATCACGAGCAGCGACATGGAAGCTCCCAGCATTGCCATTAAGCCGAAAGCCCACCTCAAACCAGCGGTATGAGAGATATATCCGATCAGGGGAGGTACCACCAGGAAGCCAAAATACCCGACAGTAGAGATGGCCGCGATTGCAGGTCCTGTTCCCATCGCCTTTGATTTTCCGGCAATGCTGAATACAAGCGGAACCACGCAGGACACGCCGAGCCCGGTAAACATAAAACCGATACCAGCCGTCACCGGAAATGGAAATAAGGCCGCAAGGGCTAGTCCTGTACATATTAAAACACCGCTGAACTTAAGCATATTCATCACCCCAAATCTTCCTACAAGCCTGTCTCCTATAAACCTTCCGGTAGCCATTGCGATCATATATACAACGTAACCCAGTGTAACTACGTCTTTAGACGCATGAACGGCTTTCTGGAAATAAATACCGCTCCAATCGTACATTGTACCTTCACAGGCCATTGAAACAAAGGAAATAAGCCCGAATTTAAGAAGGGAGCGATCGGGGAGAATAAAGCTCTTTTTTTCGTCTTTTGCCGACGGAGGTTGGGGTAAAGTGTCGCGGACCGCGTAACAACCGAGCGCTATCATCAGGCCTCCTGCAATAAGGAGGTGAACTGAAGGCGAAATATCGGCAGATACCATCAGTGATCCTGCTGCTGCACCTGCAAAGCCGGCAATGCTCCATACGCCATGAAATGTGGTAATAATGGACCTGTCGTATAATGACTGTACTCCGACGGACTGGGCGTTCAGGGAGATATTCATCAGATTCCGGGAGGATCCAAAAAAGAAAAGAGCAATGATCAGTTGCCAGGAGGATGTGCTGAAGCCGATCAGGCACAGCATCAGATTGAAAAGTACTGCCCCGGCAAACATGATGGTCCTGCTGCTGAACCTCTGAAGAAGATAGCCGGTTACCGGGAGCGTCAGCATCAATCCAAGTGGAAGCGCAAATAAGACGGAGCCCAAAGCAGCATCACTTAAGTCAAGCCTTTGCTGCATAGCAGGAATCCGCGATGCCCAGGTAGAGAATCCAAATCCGGAAATAAAGAAGAAAATAGTAGTGGCAATGCGTGCCCGTTTGGGAGAAATCATGTTTTAGCTGTTGCCGGAAGCCGTCGGGCTTCAGCATCGTGTATAGTAATTAAGAGGCAAACTTAGATAAATTTATCGGTCTCTCATCCGTGTTGTGGAAAGAGTTTTAAAGAGAAAACCCGGATAACAGGCCGGGAACGGGCAAGCGCTGGCACTAATTTGTATATTTACGTCCCATGAAAGAAAAAGTAATGTCCTTTTATGAAGGGATGATACGTACATCTGATGAAGAAATTGCAAGGTATACGCGTCTTGTCAATCAATATTCCCTCCTTCGTTTAGTAACACTCCTGGGGGGGGGATTTGTTTTCTGGCAGACCTTCGGATTTGAGAAGATCTGGCTGACAGAACTGGTTTTCTTTGCTGTCGTTGTTCTGTTCGTATGGATGGTGAGCAGGCAGAGCAAGTTTGAAAAGATCAAACAGTTTTATACCGCGCTTAAAAAGGTAAATGAGAATGAGACCGACAGTATACAAGCGGGTAAGAACATTTACAGTGATGGTTCTGAATTTGCAGGAGACGAACACCCTTACGCATCAGACCTGGATATCCTGGGCAAGGCATCTTTTTTCAATCTCATTAACCGTTGTTCTACTTTTTCGGGGAGCAGCCGCCTGGCCGAATGGCTTCTTTCTGCCGCCCCAAATGAGGAAATCCTCCGGAGACAGCAGGCGGTAAAGGAGATCGCAGGAAAGATTGACTGGAA
>JBQGEO010000715.1:0-3997 GCA_052039655.1 Pararcticibacter sp. | reverse complement strand
GAAAGACGTTGCCACCCTTGAAGGAGGGCAAAGTGAGTTGTCCTTAAATATTCCGGTACACGGAGTTCTGTTATATAAGTTTACCTCTTCGAACAAGTAAAAAACTATCGTCATGAAACCCGGAAAAACGATCGCAGTACTTTGTTTTTTGCTGGCCGCTTTGTCAGCAGGCAGGCTTTCCGGCCAGGTTGTTCCTTATAAAAACCCATCCTTGCCGTCAGAAGAAAGGGCAAGGGATCTGATCTCCCGTCTGACGCTGGAGGAGAAGGCTATATTGATGATGGATGAATCAAAGCCTGTCCCGAGACTTGGACTTAAGAAGTTCAGTTGGTGGAGTGAGGCGCTCCACGGACTGGCTAACACAGATAGCGTGACTGTTTTTCCGGAACCTATCGGGATGGCTGCTTCATTTAATGACTCTCTTGTCTACAGAATATTTGATGCTACTTCAGATGAAGTACGCGCAAAATATCATGCGGCACAGAGACGGGGACAGGAGAGCCGGCGGTTCCTGGGGCTTTCTGTCTGGACTCCCAACGTGAATATCTTCAGGGATCCGAGGTGGGGACGGGGACAGGAGACTTACGGAGAAGATCCTTACCTGACCTCGCGCATGGGAGTGGCTGTGGTGAAGGGGCTACAGGGGCCGGCAAATTCGAAATACAGGAAACTGCTTGCATGTGCCAAGCACTATGCAGTGCATTCAGGGCCGGAGTGGAGCCGTCATGAGTTGAACCTGAATAATGTTAGCCCCCGGGACTTGTGGGAGACTTATTTGCCTGCATTTAAGTCATTGGTGCAGGAAGCGGACGTAAGGCAGGTAATGTGTGCTTATCAGCGGCTCGATGACGAGCCTTGCTGCGGAAATAATCGTTTGTTACAGACAATTCTGCGCGACGACTGGGGATTTAAACATCTTGTGGTTTCCGACTGCGGGGCCATAACCGACTTCTTTACCAGCCATAAGGTTTCGTCTGATTCTGTTCACGCTGCCGCAAAAGGTGTTATTGCTGGTACCGACGTTGAGTGCGTGTGGGACAGATATGCCTATGGAACATTGCCTGACGCGGTTAAGCGGGGCCTGATATCAGAGGATAAGATTGATAAAAGTTTAATGCGGGTTCTGACAGCCCGTTTCGATCTGGGTGAAATGGATGATGAATCTCTGGTGCCATGGTCAAAAATTCCCGCATCGGTTATTAATAATGAGGAACACAGGAGGCTGGCGCTGGAAATGTCACGTGAATCAATGACGCTCCTGCAGAACCGGAACAGGCTGCTGCCTCTGTCAGTCAGAAAGAAAAAAATTGCTGTAATAGGCCCGAATGCGGATAACGAAGCCATGTTATGGGGGAACTATAATGGTAAGCCGATAAGAACGATTAGTATCCTGAAGGGCATTCAATCGAAGGTTGGAGAGGGGAACGTGGTGTATGACAAAGCCTGTGATCTTGTTGAAAACAAAGTGATGGAGAGTTATTTCTCAAAGATCTCTGCCGGCGGCAAAACTGGATTTAAAGCCTCTTACTGGAATAACCGCGATATGAAGGGTGAGGCGGTTACCACGCGCCAGATCGGTGAGCCGGTAAAGTTAACAACTGCGGGCCAGCATGAGTTTGCTTCAGGAGTACGGCTGGAGGCTTTCTCTGCAAAGTACGAGACTTCTTTTGAAGCGCCGGAAACCGAAGAGATCGTGTTTAAATGTGGAGCCACAGGTTACTTTGAGCTGCTTGTAAACGACAGCTCTCTGGTTAAATATAATAACTGGAGGACCCTGCCTTCCAGAGTTCCCTATAAAGTGGAGAAGGGACAAAAGTATGCGATTGAAATCCGCTATGCTCAACTGAATAACTGGCAGGCTAATCTGGAGTTTGATTTCGGTAAGGAGCTGGATGTTGATTTTACTGGCTTGATCAATAAATTGAAGGGGATAGATGAGGTCGTATTCGTCGGCGGGCTGTCTACACTTCTTGAAGGAGAAGAGATGCCGGTATCTTATCCCGGTTTTAAAGGAGGCGACCGCACGGATATAGAGCTTCCTGAAGTGCAGCGAAATTGTTTAAAGGCGTTGAAGGCCGCCGGGAAGAAAGTCGTTTTTGTGAATTGCTCCGGTTCGCCTGTGGCACTGGTTCCTGAGACCCAGTCATGCGACGGAATTCTTCAGGCCTGGTATGGAGGAGAGTCAGGAGGGCAGGCAGTTGCCGATGTGTTATTTGGTGACTATAATCCTTCCGGAAAACTACCGGTTACATTTTACAAAAGTACGTCTCAGCTTGCCGGATTTGAAGATTATTCGATGAAGGGCCGTACGTACCGTTTTATGTCTGATCCGCTCTTTCCGTTTGGGCACGGACTTAGTTATACATCCTTCTCGATCGGCAATGCGCAAGTCAGTAAACATCAGATAGAAAAGGGTGAAACTGTTACTTTGAACCTGTCTGTAAAAAACACCGGAAAGATGAATGGAACGGAAATTCTACAGGTGTATGTGAGGAAGGTAAATGATAAGGACGGTCCTCTGAAGACTCTAAGGGGATTTAAAAGAGTGAGCGTTGCCGCCGGAAAGAGTGCCAGTGAAACAGTGGAACTTTCTTATTCTGCTTTTGAGTTTTATAATGAGGAGAAACTAAAGATGGAGGTAACTCCGGGTGAGTATGAGCTTTTATATGGAAATAGTTCTGATGACCGGAGCTTGAAGAAGATTAAAGTGTCAGTATTGTAAATGTAGAACTGTACAGGTACACGTGAATATCAATAATAATTGCCTGAATATGAGCTTAAATAACCATTATAATACTGCAACGAAGCTACGGATTCTTACTGCACTGACCCTTTTACTGATTGCTTTCCCCGGCGTCGCGCAGAAGATGAGTGTGTCGTCGCCTAACGGAAAAATAAAAGTCTCTTTATATTCTGCAAGTGGAGCAGAAACCGGAGCCTGGTATCTGAAAGTGTTTTATTCTGATAGTGGTAAGGTACAAGACGTTATTTCACGCATAGACCTTGGCCTGGTACGCAGCGATCAGGATTTTTCGGGGGAGCTGCGTTTTGTAAAGGCAGGAAAACCGCAGCTGATAGAAGATCACTATGAAGTGCCGCATGGCAAACGGAAGATTTGTGATAACAAGGGGAATGAGGTGACCGTTTCGTTTCTAAACCAGGCGAAGTCGCATTTGAATGTCATTGTCAGGGCATACAACGATGGTATGGTATTCAGGTACGAGTTTCCGGAAAAGACCGGCACTTTCACGGTTAAAGACGAACTGACTTCTTATTCCGTGCATGATTCAGTTACCCGCTGGATGGAACGCTGGAACCCGGCAAACGAGGGACTTTATACCCAAATGAAGGGAGAGAATATTCAGAAGAGAGAGTGGTGCTATCCGGCTCTTTTCAATACTGCCGATAAAAGTTGCTGGTTTCTGCTGCATGAAGCAGATGTGAACAGGGCTTATTGCGGATCCAAGCTAAGCAATATGCAGGAAAGGTCCGGATATAAGATCACTTTTCCTGATCAACGTGACGGCAATGGTACCGGATCTTCTTTACCTATCATTAAACTTCCATGGAAGTCACCCTGGAGGGTTGCAATCATTGGCAGCCTGGCAAAAGTCGCAGAGTCTACTTTAGTGCAGGATGTTTCTCCGGCATCTGTGCTAAAGAATACAAGCTGGATCAAACCCGGACTGGTATCATGGAATTATTGGTCAGATAATCACGGAACGAAAGACTATAAGACAGTATGCGCGTTTGCCGACCTTGCTGTACGCATGAACTGGCCGTATACTCTGCTGGACTGGGAATGGGACGCTATGTCTAACGGAGGAAACCTGGAAGACGCGGTCAGATATATTTTGTCCAAAGGTGTGAAGCCCCTGATCTGGTATAACTCAGGAGGAAAGCATACCTGGGTACCTGCAACACCCCGGGACCGGATGCTTACACATGAGAATCGTGTGGAAGAATTCACAAAGTTAAAGAAGATGGGAATCGCCGG
>JBQGEO010000714.1:0-3877 GCA_052039655.1 Pararcticibacter sp. | reverse complement strand
TATCGCATTAAGTGATAGTACCCTGCGGATGATGGAACTGCAATATAAAGCAGGGCAGATCACTTCCCTGGCAGTCAGCCAGGCGGAGGCTCAGAAGAAAACAGCAGAACTATTGGTGCCCCTGGCCCTGCAGAATATCGCCGTTCAGGAAAATGCGCTCAGCATTTTATGTGGCAGCTATCCTGACCGTATCGCCCGTTCCGGAAGTCTGATGAAGGTAAAGCCTGATGAGCGGTTTCTGAAGGGTGTTCCTGCACAACTGCTTAGCAGGAGGCCCGATGTTAAGGCCGCAGAATATGCGGTTTTGTCAGCTACAGCAAGGACCGGGCTGGCGAAGGTGGCCATGTACCCCTCACTGAGCCTTACCCCCCAGATTGCAGCGAATTCCTTTAAGTTCAACCAGTGGTTTGACCTGCCAGGTTCTCTTACCAAGACACTGGCGGCAAACCTGGCGCAGCCCATTTTCCAGAAACGTTCGTTGAGAACGGCCTATGAAACAAATGTTTTGGAGCAGGAAAAAGCAGCAATTCAATTCAAGCAGACGCTCATGACCGCCGTAGCGGAGGTGTCAGATGCTATGGCTAAGTCAGATGGTGCTACACAAAGGCTGGTCCTGGTACAACAAAGAACAGGCATGTTTAATAAAGCCACAGAAGATGCATATAAGCTGTACAGAAATGGCATGGCAACATACCTGGAAGTGATCACTGCACAGAACAGCCGTTTGCAAAATGATCTGGAAGCTATTAGTATTCAGCTAGAAAAGCTGAATGCTGTAACAGACTTATACAGGGCGCTGGGGGGCGGTACAGAGTAGAAAGCGGCAGAGCTTCGGGTTGTCCTTGACGGTCAACCTGGCCTCCGGGCCTGGTCTATTGACCTGGAAGACGACCAAAAGGTACTTAGAATAGTGAGCACGGTTGATATCTCCAGAAAGGTCACCATGGATTTAAGGAGGACGGGCATTAAAGCAGCGATCATGGACGTTTTCTAATATTAAAAATGGATCTGACTGCTCTTTAGCAGCCGTGATTAAAAAGACAAAGCAGATCGGTCAATGCGCTTATTATAGGAGCGAAAAAGAACGGTCCGCTTTGTTATCTTTTATGCTTCAATAAATTAGTCAAAACTAATTGAACGAGGAGCGGAATTCCAGGGGGGACATATGCACCTTATTCTTGAACAATTTGTTGAAAGATTGCGGGTATTCAAATCCAAGAGAATATGCTACTTCGCTTACCTGCATTTCAGTGGTCGTAAGCAACTCCTTGGCTTTATCTATCAGTTTGGCATGGATATGCTGTTGCGCGGTCTGACCGGTGATGGTGCGCAGCATATCACTTAAATAATCCGCCGAGACGTTCAGTTCTCCGGCGACGTATTGTACGGTAGGCACACCCTTTTGTGCCAGTTGCTGATCATTAAAATGCTGGTCCAGCAAGTTTTCCAGCCGGATCAGTATCTCATCGTTTGCCACTTTCCGGGTGATGAATTGCCTGGCGTAAAAGCGGTTTGCGTATTGCAACAGCAACTCGATATGAGCGATCATCACATGCCGGCTGAAGCCGTCAATGCTGGTCTGATACTCCCGGTCAATGTTGTTGAACAACCCTTCAATAACCGCTTCCTCATCTCCTGATAAATGTAAGGCTTCATGGAGTTCGTACGAAAAGAAATGATAGGTTCTGATCTTAGCGGCAAGCGGCGTATTCGCAATAAAATCCGGATGAAACATCAGCGTCATGCCGCCGGGCGGTTTCGATCCGGCGTCCAGCTTCATCAGCAACTGATTAGGTGCAATGAAAGCCATCATGCCTTCATCAAAATCATAATGCCTCTGGCCATACCGCAGTTTGCCGTCATAATCTTTTTTGAGTGAGATGCAGTAAAAGTTCAGCATGAAATGTTGCAATTCTACCAGGCTGTCATACCGGGTGTGCTCATGCCGGAAAACGCTGATCATCGGGTGTTTCGGCTTTGGTAAACCGAGCAGCCGGTGCTGCTCGGATATAGAAGTAATGAGATGCGGCTGTTTCACTTACTAAAATTACAAGGTTTTCATATCAATGACAAACCGGTATTTGACATCGCCTTTCTGCATACGGTCATAGGCGGTATGGATGTCTTTGATATCGATCAGTTCAATGTCTGACACAATATTGTGCGCGGCGCAGAAATCCAGCATTTGTTGGGTTTCGGACAAGCCACCCGCACCCGAGCCGGCGATCACTTTATTCCCGACAGCGAGCGAGAAGGATGCCACTTCCCAGGGCTTTGACGGCAGGCCTACATTAATATAGACTCCGTTAGTTTTAAGCGTATTGAGATATGGATTAATGTCGCTGTTGCTGGCTACAGTATCCAGCACAAAGTCGAAGCTTTTGAATGCCGCTTTCATCTGCTCCTCATCTTTAGAGATGATAAAATGCTGCGCGCCGAGCTCCCTGGCGGCGGCTTCCTTATTTGGTGATGTGCTGATCACGGTAACTTCAGCACCAAATGCACGGCCGAACTTGACTCCCATATGCCCCAGGCCGCCCAGCCCGACAACAGCCAGTTTATGCCCTTTGCCCACGTTCCATTTTTTTAATGGTGAAAAGGTGGTAATGCCGGCACATAACAAAGGCGCCACGGCTGCCAGGTTCAGCTTCTCTGAAATGTGATGGACAAAATCCTCGTTGACCACTATCGAGTCTGAATAGCCGCCATAGGCTGGTAAGCCATCGTGACCCAGGTTGTTGTAGGTCTGAACCGGTGCTACGGTGCAAAATTGTTCCTGTCCGTTCCGGCAGTCTTCGCATTCACGGCAGGAATCTACCATGACTCCGACACCGCCCAGATCACCTAAACTGAATTTTTTTACGTGTGCTCCAACGGCGCTGATCCGTCCTACGATCTCATGACCAGGCACCATCGGGAAAATACCGGGAAACCATTCGTTGCGGGTTAGGTGAATGTCGGTATGGCAAACACCACAGTACAGGATCTCGATCTGTACATCGTGTGCGCCTAATTCGCGTCTTTCAAATTGCCAGGGCGCTAAAGGGCTTTCTGCCGTTTGCGCCGCGTATCCTTTTGCTGGTATCATAACGTCTTTTAATGACCCAAAAGTAAGCGCCCGCTGCGGCCGGCATCTATCCAAATCCGGGAATTGTGTATCCGATTTTCCTGTCTGCTTTAGGATAGTGTTAATTCGATTAAATTTTTCAACGCTGGCTTGCTATTGTTTAATTCGTTAAATGTTGTTTAACCAACTACAGGGAGTGAACCTCCATCGATCGCGTAAATCGTTCCCGTAAGATAGGCAGCAGACGGAGATACTAAAAAGTGGACAAGTTGTGCAACTTCTTCCGGTTCGGCCATGCGGCCCATCGGAATACCGCCGGTCTGCGCCATCAGTTCTTTCATCCCCTCTTCTGGTTTAATGCCTTTTGAAGTTGAGTAATCATTTAAAAATTTGACCATCGGTTCGGTCCTGGTAGCGCCAGGTGCAACAGTAAGCACGCGCACGCCTTTGTCGGCTAGTTCGGTAGCCAGGGCTTTACTGTAACTGTTCAGCGCGGCTTTTGATACAGCATAAGCAAGGTTCAGGTTCCATAATGCCTGCTTTCCGGCTACTGATGAAATATGGATGATAACACCACTCTTTTGTTCGACCATTTGCGGTATCAATATCCTGTCAAGCCGGATAGCAGAAATCAGGTTCAGATCTAACTCTTTTTGCCAATGTGCATCGGTCAGCGCACTGTGTCCGCCACCAGGCGTAGTCAGTCCTCCTACATTGTTAATCAATATATCAATTCCCCCGAACGTATCTGCTATCTCTTTAGCAAGCGCCGCTACCTGGTCTGCGTCGGTCAGATCTGCCTTTATAAAA
>JBQGEO010000713.1:0-8758 GCA_052039655.1 Pararcticibacter sp. | reverse complement strand
AATATCTTTGCTGAATTCGTCCTGCACAAAAAAATGAGTGACGAAGCTCAATGTCTTCCTGTTGAGACTTCCATACCATTTGAAAAACACCTGGTTTGTGCGGAATGTAGCAGATATCACATATAAGGGTATATTTCTTTCAGCTAGCTCCCTGAAATAGTGATACCAGTATTCATATTTCGTAAAGACTACCAGCCGGGGATTAACCAGCTCAATAAACCGGGACGCATTTCGGGAGGTATCAAGAGGAAGATAGAATACATGATCTGCCAATGTGTAGTTCTTTCTCAGTTCATATCCCGAAGGTGAGAAGAAGGTAACAATAAAGGAATCTTGGGGATTGGCTTTTTTAAGTTCCTCCAGGACTGGACGGCCCTGTTCAAATTCGCCAAGTGAAGCAAAATGAAACCAAACGTGCTGTTTCCCTGTATCTATGCTGTCTGCTATTACCTCGAATATATTCTCACGCCCTTTAACCCACAGCCTGGCCTTTTGGTTGAAAAAGTGAGATAAAAACAGTAACAAGTTGTAAAGTTTAATACCTAAGTTATACAGAAATACCATATAATTGCTGAGATTTTCAATCGCCGAAGTTACCTTTAAATAATTCAAAAAGTAGCATAGGATAAAACAAAGATGGAGGTCTGTAATTGTTTACAAACAAATGGGGTTTGTTAATTTCGAATAGTTTCATTTAATTGTGAGAAGTTTTCACACAAATATGTTAACCACGTATGCTCCGTATAGAATTTTCTAAATCCGCCATCGGGATGATATGGAGTATGCCAGATATTATATCAATAGATTATTATGAAGATTGCCGTAGTGGGAACAGGCTATGTAGGCCTGGTTACCGGAACTTGCCTTGCAGAAACAGGAAATGATGTCAGCTGTGTTGATATTAATGAAGAAAAAGTAGAGAAGATGAACAGGGGGCAGATGCCTATTTATGAGCCTGGTCTTGAAATACTTTTTTACAGGAACATTGCCCAGAAACGCCTCGACTTTACCACTAATCTGGCGGAGGCAATTAAAGACGCAAAGATCATTTTCCTGGCTCTTCCTACTCCTCCGGGAGGGGATGGCTCAGCAGATCTGAGCTATGTTTTGGGAGCGGCGAAAGATATTGCAGGACTCATCACAGATTATAAAGTTGTAGTGACGAAGTCTACTGTGCCAGTGGGAACGGCAGATAAGGTTAAAGCAGTTTTCAGGGAGAATACAAATGTAGAAGTAGACGTGGTGTCAAACCCTGAGTTTTTAAGGGAAGGTGTTGCTGTGGAGGATTTTATGAAGCCAGACCGCGTGGTTGTAGGAACTCAGAGTGAACGGGCACGGAAGCTGATGGATGAGCTGTATGCTCCTTATGTACGTTCGGGGAACCCGATCATTTTTATGGACGAGCGGTCTTCTGAACTTACTAAATATGCTGCCAACTCTTTTCTTGCCACTAAGATCACGTTTATGAACGAGGTTGCTAATATGTGCGAGCTGGTAGGAGCGGATGTTGATATGGTAAGAAGAGGGATCGGGGCGGATGCGAGGATCGGCAAGAGATTCCTCTTTCCCGGTGTGGGATACGGGGGCAGTTGTTTTCCGAAAGACGTGCAGGCTCTTGCGAAATCGGCATCAGAAGTTAATTACGAATTCAGTATCCTGAATTCGGTTATGGCGGTGAATGAAAAGCAGAAGACGGTAATCGTTGAAAAGATGCGTAAATACTATAAGGGAGACCTGAAAGGGAAGAAATTTGCGCTGTGGGGCCTGGCCTTTAAACCGGAAACCGACGACATCCGCGAGGCTCCATCCCTGTATATTATTGATGCCCTGCTGAAAGAGGGAGCAGAGATTGTAGCATATGATCCGGAAGCCATTGATAATGTAAAGAAGCTGAAGGGAGACACCATAGCTTATGCCAGTGATCCTTATGAAGCACTGGAAGGAGCAGATGCCTTAATTATCGTAACAGAGTGGTCATTGTTCCGCACGCCTGACTTCGAACGCATTGAGTCTGCGATGAAAGCGAAAGTTATTTTTGACGGACGTAACCTGTATGATCTCCACCGGATGATCGACTGCGGATTTTATTATAACAGTATAGGAAGACAAACAATAGGAGCATAATGGAAAGAAAACGAATTCTTATTACCGGAGCCGCCGGCTTTTTGGGATCTCACCTCTGCGATCGCTTTATAAAAGAGGATTTTTATGTGATCGCAATGGACAACCTGATCACAGGAGACCTGCGGAATATAGAACATCTGTTTAAGCTGGAGAACTTCGAGTTTTACCATCATGACGTGTCTAAGTTTGTCCATGTTCCGGGAGAGCTGGATTATATTCTTCATTTTGCTTCTCCCGCCAGTCCGATCGATTACCTTAAGATCCCTATTCAAACACTGAAGGTTGGATCTCTTGGAATCCACAACCTTTTGGGGCTGGCAAAAGACAAGAATGCACGCATCCTGATTGCTTCTACTTCAGAAGTATACGGTGATCCTAATATAAACCCTCAGCCAGAAGAATATTGGGGTAATGTAAACCCAGTGGGGCCAAGAGGTGTGTATGATGAAGCCAAACGTTTCCAGGAGGCTATGACTATGGCTTATCATACCTTTCACGGACTTGAAACCAGGATTGTCAGGATCTTTAATACTTATGGCCCCAGAATGCGTCTGAATGATGGGAGAGTTCTTCCCGCCTTTATCGGACAGGCAATCCGGGGGGAAGATCTGACCGTATTCGGGGATGGAAGTCAGACACGCTCATTTTGTTATGTTGATGATTTGATCGAAGGGATCTATCGTCTGCTGTTCTCCGACTACGCATACCCTGTGAACATCGGAAACCCTGACGAAATTACTATCCGCGAATTTGGTGAGGAAATTATAAAGCTGACCGGTACAACACAGAAGCTGATCACTAAACCGCTTCCTGTGGATGATCCGAAGCAAAGACGTCCGGACATTTCAAAAGCTAAAGAGATCCTTGGCTGGGAACCAAAGGTATCACGGGAAGAGGGGTTGAAGATCACCTATGAATACTTTAAATCACTTCCAAAGGATTTGATTGAAAAGATTGAACATAAGGATTTTAGTAACTATAACAAGTAACGATGAGCAAAACTTTAGTAACGGGGGGAACAGGATATATCGGTTCCCACACTGTTGTCGAACTTCAGAATGCAGGTTATGAAGTAATTATTGTTGATAATCTGGATAATTCGAGCATAGGTATTCTTGACCAGATAGAAAAGATCACAGGTATCAGACCGGAATTCTATCAGATTGATCTTTGCGAGGAGGATAAAGTAAAAGATCTGATCCTGAATAATCCTGACATCTCGGGTGTTATTCATTTTGCTGCGCATAAAGCAGTTGGCGAATCTGTACAATTTCCCCTTAAATATTACAGGAATAACTTTTTCTCTCTTATTAATTTACTTACCGCCTTTACAGGCAGAGATATAAACATCGTTTTTTCTTCATCGTGTACCGTTTACGGGCAGCCGGATGAGCTACCTGTAACGGAAAAAGCACCGGTAAAAAAAGCGGAGTCCCCTTACGGTAATACCAAACAGATTGCGGAAGAAGTGTTGTCTGAAACTGCTGCTGCCAATACCAACTATCACGTGATCTCTCTTCGCTATTTCAACCCTGTTGGAGCTCACGAATCGGGATTGATTGGCGAGCTTCCCCTGGGTGTACCGCAAAACCTTGTTCCTTTTATCACACAAAGTGCGATTGGCAAAAGGGGCTCTATTACTGTATATGGAGATGATTACAACACCCCCGACGGAAGCTGTATACGCGATTATATTCATGTGGTTGATCTGGCTAAGGCCCATATAGCGGCCTTAAAGCGCCAGGAAGCCGGGAAAATGAGCGATAATTTCGAGATATTCAATATAGGAACAGGCAAGGGCAGTTCTGTACTGGAAGTAATTGGAGCATTTGAAAAAAGTACTGGCGTAAAACTTGAGTATAAGATTGGTGCCAGGAGGTCGGGAGATGTCGAACAGGTATGGGGAGACGTTTCAAAGGCAGAAAACGAACTGAACTGGAAAGCAGAACTTGGATTGGAAGATATGCTTCGTTCTGCCTGGGCCTGGGAAAAATATATCAGTGAAAATCCATTGTAATTTAAGTTGTAAGTTATAATAAGTTGTAAGTTATAAGTGATAAGTTTTAAGTAAAAGGGGGCCGGGGGACTATCTTCGGCCTTTTTGTCTTACTGCAAATCTCAAGACTTAATTGTCAAATCTAAAATTATCAGATGAAGAAGATTTTAATTACAGGAGGTGCAGGATTTATAGGTTCTCATGTTGTAAGACGTTTTGTAAGTACTTACCCTGACTATGAGATTATTAACCTGGACAAGCTCACATACGCAGGAAATCTCGCGAACCTGAAAGATGTCGAGACCTCTTCCAATTACCGGTTTGTAAAAGGGGATATTGTAGATGCTGATTTCATTGATTCCTTGTTTGAAACCGAGGATTTCGATGCAGTGATCCATCTGGCAGCGGAATCGCATGTTGACCGCTCGATTACAAGTCCCTTAGACTTTGTTCTTACCAATATCGTCGGAACTGTGAACTTGCTGAATGCCGCCCGGAAATACTGGAAAGACAGCTATTCAACTAAACGCTTTTACCATGTTTCTTCTGACGAGGTTTATGGTAATCTCGGTGAAAACGGACTGTTTACAGAAGAAACCGCTTATGATCCGCACAGCCCTTATTCTGCTTCAAAAGCTGGTTCGGATCATTTCGTAAGGGCCTATCACGACACCTATGGATTGGACACTGTTATTTCCAATTGTTCTAATAACTACGGATCGTATCATTTTCCCGAGAAACTGATTCCGTTGGCGATCAATAATATCAAAAATAATAAGCCTGTTCCCGTGTATGGAAAAGGAGAGAATGTAAGGGACTGGTTATGGGTTGAAGATCATGCCAGGGCGATAGATGTGATCTTTCATAATGCGAAGCCGGGAGATACGTATAATATCGGTGGGCATAATGAATGGAAAAATATTGATCTGATCCGCCTGTTGTGCCAGATCATGGATCAGAAGCTCGGGCGGCAGCCAGGAGAGTCTGAACAGCTGATCACCTTTGTTACGGACCGGGCAGGGCATGATCTGCGTTATGCAATCGACTCATCTAAACTGCAAAGAGAGCTGGACTGGACTCCAAGTCTCCGCTTTGAAGAGGGGCTGGAAAAGACGGTTGACTGGTATCTCGAAAATGAAGAATGGCTGAAGAACGTGACATCGGGAAAATACCAGGAATATTACGATAAGCAGTACGGCGGGGAGAGTTAAAAGTAGAAAGTAGAAAGTAGAAAGTAGAAAGTAGAAAGTAGAAAGTAGAAAGTTGAAAGTTGAAAGTTGGGGTGGCACGCTAGGCGTGGTTTGCTGAAAACAGAATTAACAGCTAAGTGCTAGGCGGCAACAGCAAATGATAAGCAGCTGCCAGGCGATGGCTGATAGCTGATTGCCGAAAGCCGACAGCTAATAATCGCCTAAGTTATTCATATCTCAGCGCTTCCACCGGATCCAGCCGGGACGCTTTTGACGCCGGGTAAAGGCCGGATACAACGCCGACCGACACACAAAGGATAACCCCCAGTATGATCCAGGCCCAGGGGATAAGGAAGCTTGCTCCCAGAAGGACTGCGACCAGGTTGCCGATCAATATACCAAGTACGATTCCGGCGAGTCCGCCGATCAGACAAATAACAATTGCTTCCAGGAGGAACTGCTGCCTGATTATTGCAGGGGTTCCTCCGATTGCTTTACGGACCCCTATTTCACGTGTACGTTCGGTAACGGATACCAGCATAATATTCATCAGTCCGATGGAGGCTCCTGCGAGGGTAACTACCGCAATTACAATGGCAGCCAGGGTGACCCATTTGATGTTTTCCAGTAAAGTTTGGACGATCGCGTCGCTTTTTGTGATCTCAAAATCATCGGACTTCCCGGCATGCAAGCCCCTGATATTCCTGAACAAGGCGGTAGCTTCCCCGATGGCTGTTTCTGTTACATTCGGGTTGCTGCTCATAACAGTGATGGTGTAGCTGGGATTCGAATTTGTGGTGATCTGCCGTGCTTTCAGCAAAGGGACGATACACATCTTGTCTCCGCCAAACCCTGCACCCGCACCTTTTTCCTTCAGAAGCCCTACTATGCGAAACTTATTGCCCCCTATAAGGATTGACTGATCTACCGGATCCGTTTTTGGAAACAAGCTTGTCTTAATCTCATACCCGATAATTACCACATTACTGCCATAGTCAACCTCAGTTTGGGAAAAGTTTCGTCCACCGGTCAGTTCAAATCCTCCGGTAAGCAGATAATTCTCATCGGCACCAAGTATCGATATATTGGGATTCGTTTTCAGGCTTCCGTGTTTTACTGTGGCGCCCTGTGTTGCAAACATATTTACCGATACTGTTGCCGGGAATGTAAAACCTCTTTTGAAAGCTATTGCCTGCCGGAAGGTAATTGCTTCGTATCGTTTAGCTTTTTGTCCCCCATCGCCGATCCGTATTCCGATGCCCCGGTTCCGGATGGTAAATGAGTTTGCGCCCATTCTTGAGAACGTGTTGTTTAAGGAGCTTTTTATCGCGTCGATAGATGTTAGTATCCCTACGAGCGCCATCAAACCGATAGCAATAATGGCTGCGGTTAAGAATGTTCTTAACTTATTACTTCTTACAGATTGTAATGCAACCCTGACATTTTCTTTATAGCTCCTGCTTATGGCCATGCAATAAAAGTACAAATTCCTGATGAGTTAGACAGGAGCAGGTTTCATTTGTTACACCTGCCAAAAACTTAGGCAGGTTTGCCGGTTACCACAGGGGGGGCGTCTATCTCTGCACGGGTGCGTGGTAAGCTGCCGGGATAGTTCTTCTCCACGAATTTAATCATGTTTTCGCGCACATAGCAGCGTAAATCGAATGCTTCACCCGAATTCCTGGAACTCATAAGTGCCCTTATTTCTATCGTTCTCTCTTTGGTATCCGTCACCTGCAAAACATTCACTTTTCCGTCCCAGAGGGAAGAACTCTGAAGTAAGCGGGTTAATTCCGCCCGGAGTTCTTCCACCGGCACAGAATAATCCAGGTACAGGAAGACTGTGCCCAGGATCTCCGACGTTTTTCGTGTCCAGTTCTGGAAGGGGTTGTTGATGAAATAGCTGATCGGCAAAATCAGCCGGCGCTGATCCCAGATCCGCAAAACGACATATGTCAGGGTAATCTCTTCCACTCTGCCCCATTCTCCTTCTACTACCAGGACGTCGTCGATGCGGATTGGCTGCGTAAATGCTATCTGAAAGCCAGCCAGAAGGTTCCCCAGGGACTGTTGCGCAGCAAAACCCACGATAGTCGCGCCGATGGCAACCCCGCCCAGTAATCCCGTTCCCAGCTTTCTTAAGTTATCGAAACTTAAGAGAATGGCGGCGATTGTCAGGATGACGATAATAGCCACCGCCAGTTGCCTGACGTATTGCAATTGCGTCATGATGCGGCGCGCTTTCAGATTATTAGCCTGGTTGATATCGTAAATATGTAAGATGACCGCCTGGAAAATGCGTACTGTACGGATCAGCATAGCAGCGAATGCAATGGTGAGGCAGATCTCTGTAATACGGTCCAGATTGTGAGCAACGGGCTTCTGAAGGCGAAGGGCTGGTAGGCCAATATTGAGCATGACCAGGGGAAGGAAGTATCCCGCTGGTGCATGGAGATGGGTGGAAACTTCATTAAAAAGGTAAAACTTCGTTTTCCTGTAATTAAATTTAAGGAAACTTCTAATTATAGCCCTGATGAGAAGCCCTGAAAGTATGGCTCCTGAAATGAGAATGGCATTCCAGATAAAATCCGGAAGATTTTCCATGAAGGATAGAATCGAATTCATGTTACCTGAACGTATTTTTACGCTATAACAACCTTCTGTTCTTTTTGATTCGTAAAAATCCGGTGATCATCTTAATGAAACGGCTTAGTGAGGGATCTTGTCTTTGATAATGCCATAGACAAGTGTTCCGAGCAGGGCACCTGCAATGACCACCAGGAAAGTCAGATAGCCGTATCCCAGGTTGACAAAAATGGGACCCGGACACGCCCCTGTCAGTGCCCATCCGAGCCCGAAGATGATGCCTCCGAAAAGATATTTCCTCCATTGCATTTTCTTGTCGTCCAGTATAATGGGATTTCCGTGTATATCTTTTAACCTGAATTTCTTTATCAGGTAGGTGATGGCCGCTCCCAACAAAACGGCAACCCCGATTATTCCGTACATATGAAATGATTGAAACCTGAACATCTCCTGTATCCTGTACCAGGAAATCGCTTCAGATTTGCTCATAATGATTCCGAAAATTGTTCCGGCTATAATAAAACGAAGTGCTTTCATACTTAAAATATAAGAGGCAGGAGTAAATGAGTCATTATCAGGCCCCCGATGAAGAAGCCTGCTACTGCAATTAAGGAAGGCTTTTGAAGGTTTGACAGCCCGGTTATGGCGTGCCCGGATGTACAGCCACCGGCATAACGGGAGCCAAAGCCAACCAGGAACCCTCCGGTGATCAGGATAAGGATACCTTTTACGGAAAGAAGAGCCTCAGGTCCGAAAAGTTGTCCGGGCTGCATCTCGCCTGTGAAATTGATTCCTATTTTCTGAATATCCTGAACGGTGGATGAAGCAAGTTTGAGTGCTTGTCCATTCTCAAGAAAATGGG
>JBQGEO010000712.1:0-6715 GCA_052039655.1 Pararcticibacter sp. | reverse complement strand
AGTTTTCTCTAAACGTGGCAACAAGGTTGCCGTCGACATAGAAACGGTTGCCTGATACAATTCCTTTTTCAATCATCTCCATTAAGGTTAGGAGCAGAACAGGCTTGTGAGGCGCTATGCCATACCGGGTAGGCCCGCGTGTTACACGGAGCAAGGCATGAAGGTGTTTTTGCAAGAGCGTCTGCATGGATGATGCTAAATTAAGAAATCCGGAAGGATATTTGGATCGCTATGCCGGGATAGCAACTTATTTCTTCTCTTGCGGGCAGCGTGGAGAACGGGCTGAAACCATTATGCCATTAGGCGATCAGAGTTATGGGAGGACTTGCGGTGTAATGGATCTGTTTGGTAATACGTGGTAGATACGTCGGTTTAACCCAAAAAACAGCCATAACCGTCCTCACTAACGATCCTCGTGAAACTTCTAACTGAGTTTACCACGGGTTCGGGCCCATATGCATGCCATTTAAGATCTGAACGCATCCAGTATACTTTCCATTGGTTGCTTTTCTTAACGAAAGTTGCCTTGGCGATAGGAATTTCCGTCTTTTCCAACGGATTCATGAACATCGGCCGGATTTCGAATATGACGATGCTTTTCTGTTCTATCCGATAAGACAGGTCGACTTTGTTTCTTATCTCCTGAGCGGGCCTTTTCTCTTCGAGAAAACGGTCCATTTCTTCCTTCACATCTAGTAGTTGTTCGTTGACAATGACTTTCATAGAACTTTTGGTAATTTACAAAGTTAGAATTCTATTTGACCTGAGAGAAGCTAAGGAAGTGTCAAATAGTTTATTGTGGATTGCGGAGCTTATAGCGAGCTTTCCAGGATAAGACAACCGGGAGCCGGTCTTGGTAGTGTGCATCGCTTGCTTAGATTAAAGACCGCCCTTGTATCATTCTCCCTCAGTATCCCGTATGGCCTATAGTGAAACAATTACTAGTTGTGCTGCTTAAACAATACTCAATTTTATAAACTCTCTTAATTCAATCATGTCTTATGAATTGTCGCAAAATTTATACTTCTATCCTGTCCATTGTGGGAAAGGCTTTTTTCTTACTGGTGCTTACTGGATTTCTGACAAGTTGTGAAAAAGATGACTCGCCAGACGGCAAGGGGCCATTAGCCGGTGGATACTCCATTTTGGTTAATAACGGGAATGTCCTTGTCAGCGGTGTCAGGTCGGAAGATGGCCGTGTAAGTTCGAAATATTGGATTAATGGCGAAAGTGCCGGGCAGTCAGCATTTAATGAACTGGTTGGGAACCATATGGGATATAAGGAAGCGGTAGATGAGCAGTTCAGAACTGGTTATACGTATAAAGACCGGCAAGGGGAAATTCAAAGGTTCCGGTTCAACCAAGGTAGTAGCGTAGAGAATGGACGGATATTCTACTATGAAAATAACTCGATGGTGCGGATGGATAATGACAGCACCGGAATCCTCTCGTCCGTTACTTTTTATGATGATAAGGCTATTTTTGCCGGTTCTCTGGGGAAATTGACATCCGGTATAGCTGGCAGTTCGTTTCATCTCAGGAGTGCTTTTATATGGGACGGCCATTCTGCTTTGACCGAATTGCCCCTTCCCGAACAAAGTACTTCCTTCCAGGGGGTCAGCTCGGTCTACATCGGCGGAAATGATGAGTTTTACGTTGGCGGTCTTTGCGGTGTCCCCATGTACTGGAAAAATACAAAGCCAGTTGTTCTGGATACACGTTATGGCGAAGTCTGGCAAATCAATATATCGTGTTCTGTTGTTTATGCGGTGGGTTTAATTATTAAACACAACTCTAACAGCACAGCGCATACTGCATGTTACTGGAAGAACGGAGTGCTTCACGAACTCGGAGATGGCGCGCAGGCTTACGGGATATTCATTGAGGGGAACGATATTTACGTGTCAGGAGCGGTGGGGAATGTTCCGGCGAACTATAGGCCGTGCTATTGGAAAAATGGGGTAAGAGTTGATCTGCCAATGTAAGAACCTTTGATTGGTCGACAGGCTGTTGACCAATTAGAGAAACATGTTAACGGCCGGAAGCTTATGTGAGTTGAAAATGGGCTGAAAGCTCAGCGTCTTTAAACCCCATCGCCAGGACTAATGCATCCTGCGATGAGGTTTAGTATCAGTGTAACTAGACCAATGGCGCTTTAACCGTTTTGACCGGGTTTCCCCGTTTCAGCGCGTTATGCTCCAGCCAGTACCCTTGCTGCTGTTCAATGAGCTGTTCTGTTTGCCAAACCATTAGTTTAGCTTCCAGTCTTGCAAGGCAAAGTTTCCTGTTTTCCAGCTGAGACCGCGTATCCATGGCAACTATCTGTAGCCCCGATGGTATGTGTTTTCCCCGGACCGCTGTTTCCACCTTGTTTACATTTTGTCCGCCGGGACCTGATGACCGGCAGGTTTCCAGTTTTACATCTTTGGGGTTCCATTCCATCAGTTGCTTCACATCGAAGGCCGCTACGCCGACAAACCAGTTTTTGCGCTTGTGGTACCTGCGGTAGGGGCTTTGTGCTATCCATTGTATGGTGCCAGTCCATTCTTTTACAAAGGCGTCAAGCTTATCGCCGGTCGCCGTCATGGTGGCAGACAGCAAAGTTCCATTTAATTCACCGGGCTTGTTTTCCAGTACTTCTATCTGAATACCTTGCTGCTCCGCCTGTTTCATCATCAGTTTTTGCACGCAGGCCACCACCCGGCAGCATTCTGCCGGGCCTTTGCCCGAAGTGATTTGTATCAACATCTTTTTCATCATTACTCCTTATTCATTCTGACAATCCGCGGATAGAACTTGCCCTGGATATCTACCAGGTCGCTTTGGGCAGCTATCACTGTTTCAATATCCTTGTAGGCCAGAGGATTCTCTTCAACGGAGCCGCCAATTAAGGTTACGCCAGCAATGGCCAATAACTTTTTCATGGCAGATACCGTCATGCTCTCTTTTGCCCTTTGCCGGCTCATAGCCCTGCCTGCGCCATGCGAGGCCGAGTATAAAGCGTTGCCGGTTCCCTTACCCGATACGAGGTAAGCCGGGGTGGTCATGCTGCCGGGAATAATGCCCAGCTCCCCTTTGTGTGCCGGTGTTGCTCCTTTGCGGTGGATCACGACATTTTGGCCATCAGCAAGCCGGTCTTTCCATGCAAAATTGTGATGATTCTCTACCACGTGCAATGCCTCCACGTTTAAAGCCTTTAACAGGTTGGCATGAATGCGCTCGTGGCACGCTTTGGCATAATCACCGGCCAGTGTCATGGCCATCCAGTATTCCTGGCCGGCTTCGCTGTTCAGATCCAGCCATGCCAGTTGCTGCGAATGGCGCGGTAATTTGCAGGTATTCATCGCTATCTGGGTGTAGTGGCGCGCTATAGCAGAGCCCAGGCCCCGGCTTCCCGAATGCGTTAGCAAAGCAGTATACTTTCCCGCGGGTAATCCGATTGTGTTATCCGTGAACAGCTCCATTTCGCCAAACTCGGCGAAATGGTTGCCGCTGCCCGATGTACCCAGTTGCCGCACCGCTTTGCTGCGTAGCGGCTTTAGCAGAGGGATCTCATTGAACACCGGGCTATCTAAAACTTCATGTTCCTGCCTGGTGATCAGGCCCCCTTCCATGCCAAAATGGGTGTGAGACTTCAGTGCCTCCCTGATCTGGTACTCATACCGTTTCAGGAAACCTTCGTTTTCGCCGATAATAGACAGAGCCATCCGGCAACCGATATCCATACCAACGGCATATGGGATCACTGCGTGATCTGTTGCCAGCACGCCGCCAATGGGGAGGCCAAAGCCCATGTGTGCATCTGGCATTAGTGCAGCTTGTACGCTTACAGGCAGCAGGGTGGCCAGTTCCATTTGTCTTTTAGCTGCCGGCTCAATGCCCTTACTTCCGTAAGTTTTGCAAAACACCGGTTCATTTCGCAGTTCGAACGCTTTAAACGAAGGAGCACCAGTCCTTCCAATGATCTTCTCCGCTATTTTACTTGTCAGTTCATCATCCAGAAATGCTTCCGGATTGTCTTTGATTTCCACGAGCAGATCGAGCAGCTGCTGCTTGCTGTGGTGTTTGAAATTTTTAGAGGTTATACCAATGACCAGGCTTCTGAGCTGGTCATTATGATAACCTATTTTACTTAAATCTTTTGATCTTAAATTGCCCATGTGGGTTACGTTTCTAAATCCAACTAATCTGGTTCGAAATGTTATTGGGTTCTGATTCATCCACGAGTGAGGATATACCCTTTCCATGAGTACTCAAAAAGCCCTGTAAATGAATTTGGCAGGCATAAGATATCATCAGAGCCGCTAAGCGGCTTTAACTTATCGCTGATAAAGAAATACAGTAGTTTACCTGCCTAACAGGCAATGAGCGAAAGGGGCGATATGTAGTGTAGTTCTGTCATGATTCCTTGATATTAAAGGGTTAACAAATCAGGAATTGCATGCAAAGGTAACAATTTTTTTAATTAAACGCCGACCGGAATTGCACAGGCGATAACTTGGTTTTCATTTTAAACAGCCTGCTGAAAGACTGCGGATATTCGAAGCCTAACTGGTAGGCCACTTCATTGATGGTCAGGCTGGATGCCGACAATAGTTCTTTTGATTTTTCGATCAGCTTTTGATGAATATGCTGCTGAGCGTTCAGCCCCGTAAGCGAACGCAGCATATCGCTTAAATAATTGGGCGAATAATTCAGTCGCTCTGCCAGGTATTGTACCGTTGGCACACCGAGGCTGAGCGGCTTTTGTTCCGCAAAGTAAGCATTCAGCAGCTCTTCCACTTGCTGAAGCAGATCGCTGTTAACCACCTGCCTGGTTAAGAACTGGCGTTTGTAAAAGCGCTTTGCATAACTCAGCAAAAGTTCGATCTGGGCAATGATCACTTCGCGGCTGAAATCATCGATCCGGCTTTCGAGCTCATTACGAATGATCTGATAGATCGCCAGCATTGTTGTTTTTTCCTGCTCTGAAAGATGCAGGGCTTCGTTGTTCGCATACGAAAAAAAACCGTATTGTTTGATCTTCGCCGCCAGTGGATAGCCCTGGAGAAAATCCGCGTGAAAGATCAGCGAATACCCTTCATTGTTCTCATAACTCGCTGCGCTACCGACAATCTGGTTAGGTGCTGTGAATAAAAGGCTCCCTTCGTCGAAATCATAGTAACCCTGGCCATACCTGAATTTTCCGCTCAGCTTTGTAATAAAAGAAACCTTGTAGAAACCGGAAATGTAACTACCGGGCAACCGATGAAAATTCAATTGTCCTTTAAGACTCAGCAGGCTGATCAGCGGATGAACAGGGCCCGGCAGTCCCAATAGGCGGTGTATCTCCGATATGGACTCCAGTTTACTGATTTTCGGCGCTTCGTTTTTCATTCTGAAAGATAATAACTATGACCGGCGGGTGAAACACCCCCTGGTCATAAAATAGAAATTGATCACTGTCCGGCTAAGGGTGGTGAACGATGATTACCATGGCATTGGCCCATCCGGACCAGTGAAGCCGCCGGTTGGCCCGTCCGTCTCCAGTGCCACACGAATCGGTTCGCGGGAGCCTACTTCAAGGCTGTCCGTTCCCTGGAAGTTATTCAGGGCTGTGGCTGTAAAGCCCGGACTGACAGCGTTTACTTTTATTCCTTCCTTTTCAAGCTCCAGTGCGAAAGAGAGGGTAATGGCATTCAAAGCTGTTTTAGACGCGGCATAAACTACGCCGAAATGTTCCCTTGCCCAGCAGGCAGGGTCAGCGATCCAGGTCAGCGATCCCAGTCCACTTGATACATTGACGATGCGGGCTGCTGCTGATTTGCGTAACAATGGCAGGGCGGCTTGGGTTGTCGCAATAACTCCAAAAACATTGGTTTCCCATACTTTTCGTACCTCGTCCAGGGACGCAGTAGTGGCACGGCCCTCAGCCATCACTTCTTCCAGTGAACGCCCTGGTTTGCCTGCGTGCGATATACCTGCATTGTTCACCAGGAGGTCAAGGCGACCATGTTCCTTTTCTATATGCTCCATCGCAGCGCGAATTGTGGCCTCTTCTGTAACATCCAGCTGGATTGCACGGGCGCTGAAACCGATATCGGCAGCTGCTTTCTCTCCGTTGCCCAGGTTGCGTGACCCAACATAGACGGTGTAACCGTTTGCTGCAAGTTCTTTGGCAATCTGAAAGCCTACTCCCTGGTTGGCTCCGGTGACAAGCGCAATCGGCTGATTTTCTATTGATTTTTCGATTTGATTTTCCATATATTATGATTGATAAATGAACAAAACAAAAGTGAGCATTGATCATCTCATCGGTCTAACCGAATCACGGAGACTTCTAACCGAATCAAGAAATCATTAAAGGGTTTCCATAAGTAGCTTGCGTGTTTCTATGTCGTTACCCAGTTTATCAAGCCAGCAGATGATCAAAAGGACCCGGTCGACTCGTAGAGCAGAGAGGTTCGGCAAAATGGCAGGAAAAAGGAAACTGTAGCTGAATGGGATGTATCAGGGATGCGCCAGGGGCTATTTGTTGCTTTCTGGGTGACCTGTGAAGTGTAATGCTTAGATTAATTAACAGCGAGAGTTACTATCAAACCTTATCTTGTTATAACCGTTGTATTCCCGTTCTGCAAATATCTCAGGTAAAGCTGTGCACATGCCTGTGCATCTGAAAGCGCATTGTGATGGCTCAAGCTGATCTTATACATAGAACATAGCTCCGCCAGCTTTC
>JBQGEO010000711.1:0-2254 GCA_052039655.1 Pararcticibacter sp. | reverse complement strand
GTGACTAAAGGTGCACTCATGGTGCACTTATAGTACAAACAAGGTGCTTTGGGATGAACGGGTATAAAAAGCAAGCAGATAAAAAGTTTCTAATTTTCCATAACCATTCTGCCACGCAAGTCCATTTAGTCTCAAAGTCTTCAGAATTGATTACGGTCGGTTGCTGCTACATCAATTTTGAATCGATAAGATAGAGGCTAAAGTGCTCTTTGTATTGATAGTTGTCTAACTAGAGCTTTCTAAAAAAACATTCCGGTAATGTAAATATCGCCATATACCGAGAATTTAAACCTTCGAATTTGTTAAATTTGCTCAACAAGGCTTTTATTATACAGGCTGTGACAGAGTGAATAATAAGCGTTACCGGCAATGTCCGCAAGCGACTGAAAAAGCTGGTTGCTGAAAAGCGATGAATCATATTTACAGGATGGAAGAAACCAAGGGTCTACTGGAGAAAATAAGGAATCATGACAAGGTCTGCATTGCACTGAATGAAAACTGTGCGGTTCCCCTGCCCGATGATGTCATTCAGGTGCTGCGTAAGCCTCACCGGCTCTCTTTTTACTATTTTCAATACCTTGAACAAGGTACTGCATCTTTTAAGATTGATCTTAAAGAATTTACTATTAATAGCGGGGAAGTCGCCTTCGGTTTACCCAATCAGATCGTCACCAAGCTGCCGTATGATAAAAATATGCCTCAGTATGCACTTTCTTTCGATGAGCATACGCTAACGTTACTGCCCGGCCCCTATCCATTTCTTGTCAACCCGTTCAATGTAAACTCTATTGCGTTTGATGTGGCTTCCCGCAAGAGGGTGAAGAATTTGCTTTCCGGGTTGTTTCAACTGCTCCATTCCCCCGGGAAACAGAAAAAAGCGGAGGTGATCCTGGCACATTTACATACGCTGCTCACCGAATATAACACCGCCTATTTCGACCAATATCAGGGCCAGGAGATCAGCGCCAATTCCAAATTCTCAAAATATGTCGCCTTTAAGCTCGCAGTTGAAAGTAATCTGACAGAGCAGCACGATGTGCAGAGCATTGCTGAGAAGCTTGCTCTTACATCCAGTACCTTATATGCCATTGTGAAGGAACACGCAGGTATATCGCCCAAGGAATGGATAACCAACCGTCTGATGCTGGAAGCACAGAGAAAGCTGCAATATTCCAGTATCTCTGTCAAAGAGCTGGCCTATGATCTGGGGTTTAATGATCCTGGGTACTTCTCCCGGCTCTTTAAAAAGAGCACAGGAAAGAGCGTCAGCCGCTATTTGGCTGAGTTGCGGGATTTGTCCCACAATTAGCAGGATTTGTCCTGATCGCTCATCCCGCGTCCCGTTAACTTTGCTTTATAAACACAATAAAAATTTATGAAGACAGCATTAGTAACAGGAGCAAACAAGGGAATCGGCTTTGAAACCGCAAAAATACTCGCCCAAAAGGGCTTCTTCGTCTATTTAGGCAGCAGAAGCTTAGATAACGGCAGGTTGGCAGTAGAAAGGCTGAAAGCTGAAGGTCTTAGCAATACCGAAGCCATTGCGCTGGATGTCACCAGCCAGGAATCTGTCGACTCAGCCAGGAAGACGATTGGCGGGAAAACAAACGTACTGGATGTGTTAGTAAATAATGCGGGCATCTCCGGTGAACTGGAGCAGTCTGCACTGACATCAACAGCCGGCGAATATCTGAAGGTTTACGACACCAATGTATTTGGGGTAGTGCGGGTAACCGGGGCATTTATTGATCTGCTCAGGAGATCGCCGGAGCCAAGAATTGTAAATGTGAGCACGGCAATGGCGTCACTAAATATGGCGGCAGACATCTATGGAGACAACTATCCTAAACGATATGTTGTCTATCAATCTTCCAAATCAGCCTTGAATATGTATACCGTAAACCTGGCTTACGAACTGCGCAACACACCGTTTAAGGTAAACGCCGTTTGTCCCGGATATACGCAGACAGACTTTACCGGGCATCAGGGAACAAGTACCCCCGAACAAGCCGGGCAGCGTATTGCCAGATACGCATTAATTGGTCAGGATGGGCCAACCGGAAAGTATTTCAGCGAAGAGTACTTTCCGGAAACTGTTTGTCCCTGGTAGCATCTTTTGAAGACGAAAGTTATCATTTATCCTTCTGACTATTTCCCTGTTCCGCTGTCTCAGAGACAGCGGAACAGGGAAATGAATATTTTTTCAAAACCGTCTGAATAATATTCTTGTTAAATTGCGCGGGAAATATTCCTA
>JBQGEO010000710.1:0-2469 GCA_052039655.1 Pararcticibacter sp. | reverse complement strand
GGTTTACTTTGAAAATAAAAGAAGGTACGCGCAATGGTTTCTCTGTATGGCCTATGGTAGTTCCCGCAGCATCCGGTTTCAGGAATGAGCGTACATGTAAGGGGATATTGTTGTTTTGAAGCGGCTTAATAGTTTTAGGGTGTATAACGGTCGCTCCGTAATATGCCAGTTCTATCGCATCATGATAGCTCAGCTGGGGAATAAGCTCGGTATGATCAAACCATTTCGGATCTGCATTCAGAACTCCCGGAACATCTTTCCAAATCGTAACGGCGGATGCCTGAAGGCATGAGGCAAAAATGGCAGCGGAATAATCAGAGCCCTCGCGTCCCAGGGTTGTTGTGAAGTTCTCCGAGGTACTGCCGATGAACCCCTGTGTCACTACGATTTGCTGCTGTACCAACGGTAAAAGCTGCGCCTCTGCCAGGTGCCGGGTTTTTGTCCAGTCCACTTTTCCTTCCCTGTACGTGTTGTCTGTTTGGATGTAGTTCCTGGCATCTGCCCACTGGCTTTTAATGCCCTTATAATTGAGATAATGTGAAACTATCTTCGTGGATACCAGTTCGCCGACAGATACGATCTGATCATAGATATAATCGAAATTAAAAGGTTCGTCCTCCAGAATCCAGTCGATCTCAACAAAGGTATTCGAGATATCATCAAATACCGGGTTCGTATCGTCATTAAAGAGTTCGTGTGCGATCTGGAAATGATACGTTTTTATATCTTCAAAAATCTCATGGACGGAACCCAGTCCTTCAAAATATGCTTTTGTGAGCCTTTCAAGGGCGTCAGTTGTTTTTCCCATCGCAGAAACCACAATAAGCAGGGGATGATTGCTATGGTGTTGTATGATCTGCGAGATGTTTTTTACGCCTTCAGCATTTTTGACGGATGCTCCTCCAAATTTGAATACTTCTATCATTCTTCTATATTCTTACCCGCTGTGTGATGTTTCGCCAGCAGGGATTGTAAATCTCTAATGTTATTTTATGACCTGTTCCGGTGCCGGTGAATGCCTGCTAAGGGATCTGTGCCTTATCGAGGGATACATTGATCCACCCGCCGTCAAATCTGGCGTTAAATTTTTCATAAAAGCGGATTGCCGGTTCGTTCCAGTCAAGAACCTGCCATACCACGCCTGAGAAGTTTTTCTCCCTGGCTTCCTTAAAAAGTGTGTCGAAAAGCTTTTTCCCCAGACCTTTACGCCGGTGTTGCTCTGTAACAAAAACGTCTTCAATATACATCCTGCAACCTTTCCAGGTAGAAAAGCGGACATAATATAAAGCAAACGCTTCTATTACTCCGTCAACTTCAGCTACAAAGGCTTTCCACACGGGCTGTGCCCCAAACCCTGCCTCTTCAAATTCATCCAGGCTGATAGTTACTTCATGGGGAGCCTTTTCGTATTCCGCCAGGCCCTGTACCAGTTCCAGCAGCCTCCGGCAATCTGATCTTTGTGCTGTTCTTATGTTCATTTAATGGTTTGCTGAAGTGTGTGTGTTACCAGTCCTGTTTTTGAAACCCGCTATACATGCGTTGAAAGCTGATCACCGGTCAATTCTATTCCGTTTTGTTTTTCCAGTGCGGAATTACCCTTTTTCCAAAGATCGTGCTGCCTACACGGATCATCGTACTTCCGTGCTGTATCGCTTCTTTATAATCAGACGACATTCCCATTGAAATTTCTTTGAAATAGTCCTTGTCCCGAAAGAATGATATTTTTAACCCGTTGAAAAAGGTACTTAGTTCATAGAACTCATCTTTGATCTGTTTCTCATTGTCAGTGTTGGTAGCGATGCCCATCACCCCCACAACCCTTACATGCGATAGAGCACCAAACTCCGGTGAACGCAGCAACTCGATAGCTTCATCAAACCCGAGGCCGAATTTGGTTTCTTCATCGGCAATATAGATCTGCAGGAGACAGTCGATCACCCGGTTATTCTTTTCAGCTTGTTTGTCGATCTCTTTCAGTAGCTTCATGCTGTCCACTGAATGAATTAAGCTGACGAAGGGAGCTATATATTTTACCTTGTTGGTTTGCAGATGTCCAATCATATGCCATTCAATATCAGCCGGCAGATGTTCATGCTTATCAGCGAGTTCCTGTACATGATTTTCTCCAAACACCCTTTGCCCGGCATCGTATGCTTCCATAATTTCCTCCTCCGATTTAGTTTTGGAGACTGCAATTAGTTTCACATTCACTCGCTCTACCTCGTTCTTTAATTCTGTCAAGTTGGCTGCTATGCTCATTTATATGTATTTTTACGCGAAATCACGGCTAAATTAATAAATGAAGCGTTTACTGGCACTGTTTTTTCTGATCATTTTTTTTGCATCGTGTAGTACCGACCGGGTTCCGGAGGGTATTATCAAGCAGGATAGTATGATAAATGTACTTACGGATCTTCATCTTGCAGACGGTTATGCTTCAGCGAATTATGCTGACAGCAGCCGGCACAA
>JBQGEO010000709.1:0-5562 GCA_052039655.1 Pararcticibacter sp. | reverse complement strand
GCCGGTTGAGTACGCGCCTGATCGTGAAGTCTTTATTCGCATAAATAACTGTCGGGTCGGCCTGCAGCCGCATTCCCTTTTTCAGGCGGTTGAGGTAGAGGCCGGCGATGGTTGGCATCTCATTGTCGTGCAAAGCTTCCGCATCTACAATCGCTGCAAGGGTGCTCACCTGTGCCTGGCTCATGCCCAGTGCTTTTGCTTTTGCTTTTCTCTTTTCATTCCAGAATTTCTGGTACTCGTCGTACATTCTTTTGAAGAATTTATCGGCAGAGATATTCCAGTACATTTCGTAGGAATTGGGGATGAACATCGTGTAGACGTTATCCCTGGTGAACCCAAACTTGCTGATGAAGCTGGCAGAGTCTAGAAGGCGGACGAGGGAGACAGAATCGGGCTCCAGCTGTTTTGAAACGTATCCGGCAAAGTCTTCTTTAAGGCGATAGCCGCGGAAAGATAGTTTAACGGGTTCCTGGTTTCCGGCTTTCAGCATGTTAATGAAACGGCGGTTTCCCATACCGGGGGTCAGTTTATATTTTCCGGGTTTCACAGCTTTCGGATAGTTCATATTGAGCGCCACCCAGTGGAACACCACGCTGTCTTTTACTATCTCTTTTTCCCTGATGGTTTTGTAGACGTCTTCAAAACCTGACCCGGTCCGGATGTACAGGTACTGCTCATTGTCGGTTACGCTTGCGCCAAAGTACCGCAGGTAATAGTTCACGCCGGTGATACCCAGCAGGACTACGACGAGGATTGCAAAGGCGATGAGGGTTTTAGCTTTTAAAGAAAGTCCTCCGGATTTTTTATCAGTCATTCTTTTATAAAAGTTTTGTTCTTAATTAATTTTTCAGCAGTGTTTTCTGGTATTAGCAGAAACAGGAGACCTTCCGGTACTCCTGTTTGATCTTGTATTGAACAGACGGCGCTGCAACAAGTTTTGATTTAGTGCCGCCGCATTATTTGCTTATTTGGGAGGTGCATCGTTCGAGAGGATCAGATCGACGTGGGTGCCAATGGCAACTTTCGATACAGAGTCGGCAGTGGGGTATTGTTTGACCACCCTTGCCATCGTGCTGTCTGTAACAGTTCCTTCATACATCACCGATCCCGCTGCCAGCGATGAACCCTGCAGGGAGAAGATCGCTTCTGTCAGTGTCAACCCCGTCACGTTGGGAAGATCTACTTCACTTGGCCCTCTGCCGTCGCCAAGCAGCAGGGAGAGAACAGAACCTTTGGGAACAGGCTGCCCCTTACTGAGCTTACGTCCTTTATAAGATACTTCCAGTACGCGGTCCCTGGCAACATCGGAGGTATACGTGGTGTCGCCAATCTTAAGACCATAATTATTAAGCACCGCACGGGCTTCGAGGAAGTTCATCAGGAACACATCGGGGAAACCTACCTCCGGCGCACTGCGTGTGATGATCGTCAGATAAACGGTACGGTTTATCTTTACGTTCGTATTTGCATCGGGGTCCTGTTCTATGACCGTTCCGGGTGTCTTATCCATCTGGTAAACCGAATCGATCTGATACCTGAGGCCCTGTTCTTCCAGCAGGGAAATAGCCTGTTCTACAGAAAGCCCTTTTAGCTTGGGTACCGGAACTCCTTCTCCGTGCCTGGTATAAAAACGAAGGCTGAAGAAAATGATCAGCAAAAAACCTGTTACAGAGCAAATTGCAATAAGAAGGTTTTTCCGGAAAGTATTTGTTTTAAGATAATCTAAAAATTTACTCATGTTAAATAAGCTATCTTTAATAAGCTATCAGCAGTCAGCAATCAGCTATCGGCTATCGGCTATCGGACAAAGGTAGTAAATAGCTTTTAGCTTTTAGAAATTGGCAATTAGCTTTTGGCTCTTTAGCTGATAGCTGACTGCTGATAGCTGAAAGCCGTCCGCTGACAGCTGATTTAAATTGTATCTTTGGCGCCATGAAGAAGACTATTGCCCTGGTAACCGGTGGCTTTACCGGAGAGTCGGTGATTTCATTGCAAAGTGCGGAAGTGATCGACAAGAATATTGACCGTGAGAAATTTGATGTTTATAAGATCATTATTACTCCTGAAAGCTGGTATTATGTGGATGATAATGCAGTGAAGCATTCTGTTGATAAGAACGATTTTTCTTTGAATGTTCAGAATAAGGTCGTGCGTTTCGATGGCGTGTTCATCGGGCTTCACGGATCTCCCGGAGAGGATGGCAAACTCCAGGGATATTTTGATATGATCGGTATTCCTTATACCAGTTGTGATGCGGCCACTTCGGCCATTACCATGAATAAAGGCTATACAAAGGCGATTGTGGATGGGGTGAAAGATCTGTATGTGGCGAAATCGGCCATGTTATTTGAGAATAGCCCGGAGGCAGCGGCACAGATTGCGGAAAGCCTGAAGCTTCCTCTTTTTGTGAAACCGAATAACGGCGGAAGCAGCATTGGTATGAGCAAGGTGAAGACTGCTGACGAGCTGCCCGCTGCGCTTGAACGGGCATTTAAAGAAGGATCGCAGGTGCTGGTGGAAGAGTTTATTGGCGGCAGGGAATTTACCATAGGGGTGTACAAGGGAAAAGAAGGCATTAAGGTGCTTCCGGCTACTGAAATTGTAAGCTCGAAGGAGTTTTTTGATTTTGAAGCGAAATACACAGCAGGGATTACCGATGAGATTACGCCGGGACGGATGACAGAGGAAGAGCTTTCGCGGGTGCAGAAGATCGTGACGGATGCCTACAGGAAACTGAATTGCAGCGGCGTGGTACGCATCGACTATATCCTGGAGAACGAAACGGATCATTTTTATTTTATAGAGGTTAATACGGTTCCGGGGCAGACCGAAGGCAGTTTGATCCCGCAGCAGGTAAGGGCAGCAGGACGAACTATTCAGGACTTTTATACTGAATTGCTCGAAATGATCGTGCCATAGGGCTCGCCGCTCAACCGGTTTACTACAGGGAGCGAAAGTGACATCCGGGCGATGGTTTTGTGATCTCTTTTTTAGAAATTTGCCGGGAAATATTCAATTGAGTTCTGATATGGCGAGTGATTTTATTAAGGAAAAGCAGTTTGAGATGAAGCTGATTGAGATTTACAGGCAGCATCCCTGGCTGGGTGACGAAATATCGCAGCAGGAGTTCATTTGTCTTTTTCCAATGCATTACAAAAACGGAAATCCTCAGCGGCCGGAGAAGCCTGCGGAGGTTGATCTTGACCGTGATACATTCCTGAAGGTGCTGGTTGCCTTCAAAAGTTCATTCTCTTAACATTTAGTATGAATTATCAGGCTACATATAAACCAGCACGAATGGTTGCGACTGCAATAGAAACACATTTCAAAGAGAATCTGAGGACTGCATTCCTGAAGGATGCGGGCGATGTTGCCAGCATACCTTCCGCACAGGTGATTGAAGCGATCATTGATGCGGCGTTCTGGGCCAGCCTGCGGAAGGAGGAAGGGAATCCTCCGAAGATCTCTATTGCGTTTCTTACTCCGGAACAGGCCGGTGACCCGCTTTTGTTTGAGCACAGGATGCCTTTGACTACCGGTATTCTAACCAAACTGGCGCCGGGATTGGAGCGTGCCGGCATTCATCTGGGCGTTTGCCTGGAAGATGGCGAGTTGTTTATATGGGGCACTACCCTGAAGATCCCTAACCTTTGTTTTGTCCTGGATGTATCGGAACCGGGCCTGCTGGTGATTAAACACAGGCGTGTATGTGGTTTTGGTAAATTCTCGAACGTGGCGGTGCTGAAGGGTGACCAGGTAAAAATAATAGATAATAAGGGAGCGCTGCTGTCTGATTGCCCTCCCTTGCTGAAGATACTGCTTGACCTGGAAGCGCCCGGTGACTGGAGCGATCCGGTAAATATCCTTATTCAGCTGGCTGTCTCCATGCGTTCTCACCGTCACGGAGGAGCGCTCCTGATTGTGCCTGACGATACTGACGCATGGCGCAATTCAATAATCCATCCTATTCAATATTCTATCTCGCCTGCATTTTCGGGACTGGCGTCGTTGACCAGGAACAGCGACCTGCATGGGGCTGACCGGCAAAGTTCACTGAATCGGGAAGTGGATCATCTCGCCGGTCTTACCGCCGTTGACGGAGCGACTGTTATTAACAGGCGGCATGAACTGCTGGCTTTCGGTGCCAAAATTGCCCGGAAGAGGGGAAATGATGATATCGGTTTTATCTCGCTGATAGAGCCGGTGCAGGGAGGTACCGTAAGTGTTGTCCATCCGGGGCAAATAGGAGGTACCCGGCACCTGTCGGCGGCCCAGTTTGTGTATGATCAGCGTGACACCCTTGCCCTGGTTGCGTCTCAGGACGGCCATTTTACGGTATTTTCGTGGTCGGATGCTGCCGGAATGGTGGCCGCATACCGGATCGAATCACTCCTGCTCTAGTTCCTGTCCCCGGCATGGGGCTTTGTATGATCTTCGTTAAAAAATGTAAAAGAATTGTTCCGGCTTGCCCTCTCAAACCGGAAATGAATATATTTACCATTCAATTAGAAGATCAGGGGACACCAGATGAATACCAATAAATTTTTGACTTCGCTGTTTGCATTCATATTCACCATCAATTTTTCTGTTTTCTCTCAGCCCGATACGATCAGTATTAACTCGATTGTAGAAAAGGCGCAGGCAATTACAGAGGGCCGGCCGCTGGAAAAGGTGCACGTACATTTCGACAAACCTTATTATGCTGTGGGGGATACGATCTGGTTTAAGACTTATCTGACCAGTAATCTTCACCTGCCTTCTCAGCTGAGTAAAGTGGTTTATGTGGACATCAGCAACAGCCGGGATTCTATTATAGAAACCCTGAGGTTACCTGTGCGGAACAGCGTGGCCTCCGGAAGCCTTACGCTTTCCCCGATGAACTTCAAGCAGGGAAGCTACCAGTTCAGGGCATATACCCGCTGGATGCTCAATTTTGCGGATGCCTATTTCTTCACTAAAACGATCAATATAGGGAATACCATGAACAAGGAACTTACCACCCATATTTCCCTGCAGGGCGAACCCGCTGACAAGGGATATAAGGTAAATGCAAAAGTTCTTTTTAAGGATGAAACCGGGAAACCCTATGTAAATAAAAAGGTAAACTGGCGGATCATTGCGGGCCTGGAAACTTTGAGCAAGGGCCTAGGAACGACCTATCAGAGCGGTTACCTGGTAGTGAATGCGGTTCTGGCCTCGATACCTGTAAAAACGCCGCAGCTCGAAACGGTGATTTCGGTAAGCGATCAGAAGAATCTGACGAGTACTTTCTCTGTTCAGCCTGCATTCAGCAAACCTGATATGCAATTTTTCCCCGAGGGGGGAAGGCTTATTTCGGGCGTAAGTTCGAATATTGCGTTTAAAGCCATCAGGGCTAACGGGATGGGAATAGATGTAAGCGGTACTGTTACGGACAATAGCGGTACAACAGTGGCAAAGTTTAACTCACGCCATCTTGGGATGGGGATGCTGAGCTTTACTCCCGACGCCGAGAAGACCTATAAGGCAAATGTCACTTTTGCTGACGGATCGAAGGCATCTTACGATCTTCCGAAACCGCGG
>JBQGEO010000708.1:0-3381 GCA_052039655.1 Pararcticibacter sp. | reverse complement strand
GCACTTCATATCTTCAGCGACCATTACTGCAACTTTTCACTTCGGCGTTTATCCTGATCTCAGTTACCAAACTACATGCACAGGAAAAGTTGTACAGCAACAGTTTTCCCTTAAGGGACGTAACCTTGCTCGACGGGCAATTTAAACATGCCCGCGACCTGAACACGCAGGTTTTGTTAAAGTACGATGCCGACAGGTTGCTGGCAGGATACCGGAAAGAGGCGGGCTTACCTGCCAAAGCCAGTATTTACCCAAATTGGGAAGGTCTCGACGGGCATGTTGGAGGCCATTACTTGTCGGCGCTGGCAATGACTTACGCATCTGCAAATGACGCTGAATGTGGCAGACGGCTGGATTATATGCTGTCAGAGTTAAAAGCATGCCAGGTAGCTAATGCCCAAAAATACCCTGACTGGGGTGCAGGATATCTGGGGGCTGTACCGGGAGGCGCCGGATTGTGGCCCCAGATAAAATCGGGTAATGTGAGCATTGTCTGGAAGTACTGGGTGCCATGGTATAATGTCCATAAGATGTACGCTGGTTTAAGGGACGCCTGGCTGTATGCGGGCAGGGAAGATGCTAAGAAGATGTTTCTGGAGTTTTGCGACTGGGCTCTGGATATTACTTCGGCTTTGTCTGCGGAAAAGATGGACGAAATGCTTGCCAGTGAGCATGGTGGTATGAATGAGGTTCTGGCAGATGCATATCAGATGACAGGTGATGAAAAGTATCTGGTTGCAGCTAAACGGTTTTCTCACAAAATGCTTTTGGACGCAATGGCAGCCTCCAGTGATAACCTGGATAACAAACATGCGAATACACAAGTGCCTAAGGCGGTGGGTTTTGAAAGGATCGCCCAACTATCGCATGATGAAAAGTATGCAAAAGCCGGGAGCTTTTTCTGGGAAACGGTTACGTCTACCCGCACGCTCGCTTTTGGCGGTAACAGCAGGAGGGAGTTTTTTCCTTCGGCGGCTTCCTGCGCTGACTTTGTTAATGAAGTAGAAGGTCCTGAAACCTGTAACACCTATAACATGCTGAAGCTTACCGAGGATCTCTTCAGGGGCACCCCGTCTGCTAAGTACGCTGACTATTACGAGAAAGCACTTTATAACCATATCCTATCATCGCAGCACCCTGGACATGGCGGGTATGTTTACTTCACGCCTGCCCGCCCCCGGCATTATCGGGTGTATTCCACTCCTAATCAGGCTATGTGGTGTTGTGTCGGCAGCGGCATGGAGAATCATAGTAAATATGCACAGTTTATTTATACGAAGGCCAAAGATTCGCTATATGTCAATCTGTTTATTCCGTCAGAATTAAACTGGCGTGAAAAAGGCATCGTCATCAGGCAGGAAACGCTGTTCCCTTCATCAGAACAAACAAAACTGGTAATAAAGAAAGGGGGGAGCCGGTTTAAATTAATGATCCGGTATCCGCAGTGGGTAAAGGAGGGGGCTCTGGGCATCAGGGTCAACGGGCATCGAATTTCTTTTGAACAAGCCCCCTCTTCCTACATTTGTGTCGACCGGCCGTGGAAGAAAGGTGATGTCGTGGAAATAGATTTACCGATGCAGAATATCTCTGTACCTCTCATTAATGTTCCGCATTATTTTGCATTTATGCACGGACCCCTTCTCCTGGCTGCAAAGACGGGTACTGAAGATTTGAACGGTCTTGTTGCCGGCGATTCGCGCTGGGGCCATATCGCCAGCGGAAGGAAACTTCCCCTCGACAAGGCCCCCGTTCTTATTGAGAATGATATGGCTTCGCTTGCCGGAAAAATACGTCCCGTACCAGGGAAGCCTCTTTCATTTGCCTTCTCAAACCTAAAAATCGAAAACGCTGCAGATGTGGTTTTAGAGCCATTCTACAAGATCCACGACAGCCGGTATGAAATGTACTGGATGGCGTTATCTCCCGGGGACTACAAATCATATATCGATTCTTTATCCGTACTTGAAAAACAAAACCAGGAACTGGAGAAACGTACTGTTGATTTTGTGGCACCCGGTGAACAGCAGCCCGAAGCAGATCATGCGATGGAAAAAGAGAACTCGTCGTCAGGGAACATGATGGATGCCTTCTGGCGGGATGCAAAAAATGGCGGATACTTTAGTTATAAACTGAACACCCAAAATGAAACAGGACTGAGTCTCATGGTCAGCTATTGGAACGAGCCTGATGATCAAAAGGCTTTCGATATTTATATAGACGGGAAAAAGCTGGACACTGGAAGTGCTGATAAGATGTCTGCTAAGCCTGGACTCATGAACGTAGAGTATGTCATTCCCGGCGCCTGGTTAAAGGGAAATCCAGCTATCAGGGTTAAGTTCCAGGCTGCGCAGACAGTAGAAACCGGACGGATCTTTAAAATTCGCTTATTGCGGAGATAGAGGGAGAATCAGCCCGTCCTTTTATCTTTATTCTGATAACGAACAGGTAATTAAAAAAAGAGGGTGTCCAAAAAGCAAAATCTAACGTCTGAGAATCAGCTGTACGAAAATTTTCTCCATCAGGTACCCGAATGAAACAGGGGGTGTCCGACCTTTTCGGACACCCCCTTTTTATTTTTTAGTGCAGTTGTTTTATTGTCTCTAGCCGGGGGTCTATAGCTTAATCGTGTATGTAAACGATTCGGGGCCTGAGTAAACCTGGAATTTATCCAGTGGACGTGGTCCGCAGCTCGCAGACCCAACTCCCAGGGTTTTTGAAGAAACACATAAGACTGTTGAGGTACTTGCTGGCAGGTCTATTTTGTACTCTACAGGATACATTTGCTCATCTGTATGCGGCAGTGCAGATACCTGCATCAGTTTTTCATCTGACTTGACGAGAAAAGCCGGGAGATCTTTTCCGGATAATCTTGCCCATCTTACCTCTTCATGATTTCCCCGTTCCATTGGCTTTTCATATTCATACTGCTCATTAACACCAATTTCATATAGTCCCACGTCTGCCGCACTTTTACGGTCCGGGTAATTCTCAAAAGGCCCCCTGCCAAAGAACTGCATCCGGTCGTATTTTTTATCAAGCATCATCCTGACGCCGATCCTGGCAAGGTTAATGCGGAGACCTTCAAAATTTATATCATTGTCAACTTTTACTGAGCCATCCCCCTTAACCAGGTAACTCGCCGTATGAAAGACGGCAAAGCCTTCCTTCCCGGAAGCTTTGGTCGTGGAGGTTATCCTGACGCTTGTTTTATCGAGTTTTTCTGATTTGATGCTCACCACGTCATATTCCAGGTTAGTGAGCCCAAACCTCTCACCGATAGAATAAACCCAGTCATCGTCGTTCCGGTGTGCCGCACGCCACAAATGGAGTTTTGGCGCCCCATCCTGCGCCAGGAGATTCTGTCCGTTCTTTGCCAGCTGA
>JBQGEO010000707.1:0-11107 GCA_052039655.1 Pararcticibacter sp. | reverse complement strand
CAGCAGGAACCGTAAAGCCTATTTTACAGACCTGTCAGCAGGGAACTATACTTTTATCGTGAGGGCAAAGAGTAATGTAGGGAGCTGGACTGGCCAGGAGCGCCGGCTTTTCATTAAGATCCTTCCCCCCTTCTGGGACACCAATGCTGCTTACTTCTTCTACTTACTTATACTGGGATTCTGCCTGTTCTGGTCTGTGCGTTACTACCATCGTTATATCGAACGTAAAAACCTGAACAAGCTGAAACTATTTGAACATGAAAAAGAGAAAGAGATATACCAGGCTAAGATTGAGTTTTTTACCAACATTGCCCACGAGATACAAACGCCTATCACATTGATCCTGGGACCGGTGCAGCTCATGGCGGCTAAAACATCGGAGGAAAGTATGAAAGGCAGTTTACGCATGGTGGAACGAAATGCAAAACGCCTGGCGGAACTGACCAGCCAGCTGCTTGACTTCCGGAAAACCGAAATGAACCAATTCGGTTTAAACTTCGTGAACACCGATATCAACGGTCTGCTGAAAACACAGATCGAAGCGTTCAGGCAGGAAGCAGAAAAAAACAATATAACTTTAAATGCGGTATTTCCTGCAGCTCCGGTAGTGGCCTTTACGGACAGGGAAGCGCTGATAAAGATCTGCAGCAACCTGATTTCGAACGCTATTAAATATGCTGCAACTACAGCAGAAGTAAGATTAAATGAAGTTCAGGCGGGGGACGATCAATTCACCATTCTGTTCAGCAATGATGGAAAAGGTATACCTGAAGAATTCAGCGAACGCATATTTGAACCATTCTTCAGGTTACGCAGCAAAGACAAACCAGGAACCGGGATCGGGCTTCCTCTTGCTAAATCATTAGCAGAATTACATAATGGTTCAATTAAATTAATATCAAGTGATGCCAATATGGTGGTTTTCCAGTTAACTTTACCGGTTCATCAGGAATTTGAATTTAAACTAAGCAATTGGAAAAAGATAAAATGAACATGACATACAGAATTCTGATTGTAGATGACAACGAGGATATCCTGGAGTTTTTGTCTCAGGTTTTGGGTGACACCTACAAACTGTATCTTGCTGAAAACGGAGAAGCAGCCCAAAAGATACTGGATACTGACGTTGTTGACCTCATCATATCAGATATCATGATGCCGGGAATAGACGGATTCGAACTTTGCCGGCTCGTTAAAACGAATGTGGAATATTGCCATATACCGGTCGTACTGCTAACCGTAAAAAACACCTACCAGTCGCATATTGAAGGGCTGGAGGTTGGTGCCGATCTCTATATCCAGAAACCATTTTCTCCTGAGCTACTGCTGGTACAGATTGCGAATCTGCTGGCTAACAGGTTAAAGATAAAGGCGCATTTCGCAAGCTCGCCTTTTGAGGATGTCCGCGTGATGGCTCACTCGAAAACAGACGAGGCCTTTCTGAAGAAGCTGGATGATTATATCCGTAAAAACCTCAAAGATCCTAATCTGAATATTGATCAGCTCGCTGAACACATGAATATGAGCCGGCCTACATTTTACCGGAAGATCAAGTCACTTTCTGCGTTATCACCAAAGGAACTGATAGATGTGACGCGGCTCAAAAAGGCTACAAAGCTCATTGCTCAAAATGAGTTCTCTATGTTTGAAATTGCTAAAATGGTAGGATACGGCAGCCAGAGCCTCTTTAATAAAAACTTCCAGAGATATTTCAATGTACCACCGCAGGAATATATCAGTTCACTGGGAAAAGATAAAAAAGAATAAAAAAAACCCGGGGAAAAGCCCCGGGATCTATTAGCACGCTACTATTGACATGAAGCGGTTCAGGTCTGTTTTACATCTTTTCTAAAAGGGCAACGGTGCACCAGAGATAGGGGGCCTGCCCATGATAATCACCTACATTACGGGGACGATCATAATAGTACTGTTTGTCGTTCTTCTTATTTGTTCCTACACATACCTCCCTCACTGCACCGTTCTCATTAATATACGGCACCATCGCCATCCAGGCTTTGCGCGCTACAGGTGCATATTCCTGTTTATCCAGCCATCCCTGCTTCACTCCCGTAATCATTGCATAGGTAAACATAGCTGTACCTGATGTCTCAGCCCAGCATTGAGGGTCATCTATCAACTGGTTCCACATACCTGATGGTGCCTGATGTTCTTTTAAACTTTTCATCATGGTCAGATACCCCTTCAGAATACGCGGGCGGTCTTTATTATCTTTTGGCAGATAGCGAAGTAACTCTGTCATGCCCGCAGCCATCCATCCATTTCCACGACCCCAGTAAAACGGCACATCAGGAGCATGATAAAAAAGCCCGTTAGGGCGTTGCAGCTCGTCCAGGTAAAGTACCATTTCTTTGGCTGCCCTGTCTATATACTTCCTGTCTTTGGTCACTTTATACGCCTGTGTTTGTACGATGGTGATCATATACATATCATCAATCCACAGGCGTGTTTGCCATGAATAGCCTTTTTCAGCCCACTCCTTTGCTTGTGGACTGGCATCTTCCGGAACAATCCATTGAGTATCGGCATACGGCATTCCCAATTCGAAATATCGCTTTTCCTTTGTTATCTGATAAAGCTCCAACGGTAAGCTTCCGAACATATTCAGATCCACATGGTTCATAATAGGCAGCAACTGCTTTTCTGTTGTAAACAGCGGCTCAAACTTATCCTGCAAAAGCTTCAGAAGCTCTTTATCTTTTGTCAATGCAGCAAACTTAAGAGAGCCATTCCAGTTAAACGTTTCCGGATAGCTGATCCATTTTCCTGCATGAAGCGCATGTTTTCCACCTACAAAGCGGTGAGCCAGACGCTTTCCCACTTCCTGGGGAGTATAACCTTTCGGAAAATCCGTCAGAAGGTTCTTCTGCGCGAATAAAACATGAAAGGGCAAGAGGAGTAATAATGTCAATAATCTTCTGTTCATCTCTGTCGTAATATTAATATTTAAACACTTTACCGTTTACCATCACTTCCTGGGTGGCAGCATCAAACGTTGCTTTTCCTCCGGTACGCACAGCAGCGTTGGTCATGATGTTCGCTATAGAATGCTGGTAACCCGCCTCCACCGGCGCATTAGGTTCTTTTCTGCTCCGGATACACTCCAGCCAGTTTCGCATGTGATTGGAACTTAATATATCGGCACCCGTATTGGCTGAGGCAATCACGGAAGATGGCGCGGCCAGCTTTACATCCGGCAATAAGTTGGGTTTCATGCCCATTGCTGAAGCAGCGCCGGCTGTAAGTCCACCTTGCGGCGATACCGTATTCGTAATGAGATTCAATTCTCCTCCGTTGGAGTAATAGATCTCAGCAGGCTTTTCGTCTCCGTTATGCATCCGCGATGTAAATACCACCTGAAATCCTTTATTCAGATCGTCAGCCGGACCGTAATCAAAAACGGCAGTTGTGGTGTCCCAGTTACGGCGGCCGTCTTTCCATTGATAAATCCCGCCGTTAGCCGTTACACTGCGCGGATGCTGCAAACCGGTAAACCAATGTACCGTATCGATCTGGTGGCTCATCCACTGTCCGGGCATCCCGGAAGAGTAAGGCCAGAACAGCCGGTATTCTAGGTATATCCTCGGATTAAAAGGCTCAAAGGGCCGGTTTAATAAAAATCGCTTCCAGTCGGTATCTTCTTCTTTGAGTTTAGCTACCAGGGCCGGGCGACGCCATCGCCCTGGCTGATTGACGTTCCAGCTCAATTCGACCATAGTAATATTGCCAAATTTCCCCTGCCTGATAAACTCAGCGGCAGCCTGATAATTCTGCCCGCTACGCCTTTGTGAGCCTATTTGCAGAATTTGCTTGGATGCCCTCACTGCCTTCAAAGCAGCACGCGCATCGTCCATTGTTTCAGCAAAAGGTTTTTCACAATACACATCTTTCTTTGCCTGTACCGCCTCAATAGCATTTAAAGCGTGTGAAAAGTCAGGAGTACTGATGATCACGGCGTCCAGATCTTTCAAAGCATAAAGCTCGTCGTTGTTCCGGCAGGTTTTAACACCATGGCCGATCTTACTTTTAATATGCTCTGCTCCCAGTTCCCGGCGATAGCTCCAAAGGTCGGAAACAGCAACCATATCGAAGTTCAGTTCTTTGTAGTGGTTCAGAAAACAGGGAAACAGCGTATCCTTAAACCTGTCCGAAAAACCCACTACCCCTACCCTTACCCGGTCATTAGCTCCCAGGATACTGGCGTAGCTCTTTGCCGTCATGCCCAGCGTCCCGGCATAGGTACCAGCCGCGGCAATTGCCGCAGTCTTAATAAAATCCCTTCTAGATTTCTCCATTCGCCGGTTAATTAAGTTCTTTTATCCTGATGTTTCTATATGAAACTTCATTTCCATGATCCTGCAGCAGGATATGGCCTTTTGGCGCTTCACCAAAGTTTTCCCACTTTGCGTACTTGCTTCCTGCAACAAGATCCTTAAACTCCTTCGATCCACGCTCATACTCAACCACCTTAACCCCGTTCAGCCAGTGTTCAACATGGTTATTAGGGTATACTCTCACCTCACCAGAGTTCCATTCACCTATAGGCTTTATCACCGAGGCTGGCTTGTTCGAAGGAATCAGATCGTATAAAGATGCCAGTTTACGGTTTCCATTCTTACCCAGTTTTGCATCGGGATGGCGGTCGTCATCAAGCACCTGGAATTCCAGGCCAATCCCCGACAGCTTGGTTTTTTCCCTTTCTGTTACAAAATACTTCACACCACTGTTTGCACCTTCAGTAAGCTTGAAATCAAACTTCAATATGAAAGCAGAGTACTCTTTGATGGTCACAATGTCACCGCCAGAGCCCTGCTCCTGTCCGTCTGATGATTTTACGGTAAGAATTCCGTCTTTCATCTGCCAGCCCTTTTCCGGAAAATGATCCTTAAATAAGGCCCGCCAGCCCTTAGAATCTTTCCCGTTCCAAAGCAGCTGAAAGCCTTCTTTCTTTTCTTGTGCACTAAGTGTGTTGTTCTGCGACTGTGTTTTTGTTGATTTGCTGTTCTGGGCGTTTGCAATGGTCACTGCAAACACCGCCAATAATACAGCAGAGATCATTCTGTAACTTTTCATGAGTTTAAATTAGCGTTCTATGTGTGTGTTTATGATGGTTTTCTATTTGACTAAACTGCCGGTAGCGTTAACACTACTATTGGTGCTGGTTAATTTCCTGATCAGGTCTGTCTCCTCCTTTTTATAGGGAGTGCCATCTGCTCTGAATATTTCGTGAAACCACAATTTTGGTTCACCACCATCTGCCATAGGCGTATCCCAGGCGTATTTCGTATTAGTTTTTCCGTCGACAAACCCCCAGTTTATAGCCGCAACTTCGTGTTTTTTAAGCAATGGCAACGTATTGATAAAGGTACTGTTACGGGTACGGGCCATATATTCTGTACAGATCAGTGGTTTTCCGTAATACTTCAGCAGCTCTATAGTACGCAGATGCCTTTCCGGTTCATCATAACAATGGTATGAAACGACGTCGGAGTTAGCCAGCTGAAACCTGTTGAGCTCCTGAAAGCTTTCGCCCCAGCTCCAAAGTCCGGCAGTAACCGGCTGGTCAGGATTAATCTCCCTTGCCCATGTGAAGATTTTCGTCAATAAAGTTATACTGGTGCCCTTCTTCCCGCTGTTTCCCGGTTCGTTATAAAGATCCCAAAGCAGGATACGCTTGTCATGTGAAAAGGTCTTCAATATGTCTTTCACATATACCTCCAGCGCGGGATAATTGGCAGCTTCATTATAGGCAGGATCACCCGGATCCTGCATCCAGCCTGAATTATGTATTCCCGTTTTCTTTTCAGGTTGTTTGCCCATTTGCGGTACCTTATTCCAGCAATCATCAAAGAATACAAACATTGGTTTTATATGATGTTTATCTGCAATGCTCAGAAACTGCCCCACACGTGATTTAAAGCCTGCAGGATCTGCTTTGTACGCCAGACTATGCAAAAATACCCGCATCGTATTCATACCCAGACCCTCTGCCCACCCCAGTTCTTTATCAATGGTGCGGGGATCAAAGGTGCCGGCCTGCCACATTTCTAATTGATTAATTGCATTTGCCGGTATATAATCAGCGCCTACCAGCCAGGGTTGTTGTTTGTACCATTCATTTGCTTTTTTTTCCGACCATACCTTAGCCGGTTCAATAACATTGACCTGGGCAAAAGAGGTGGCCTGCAATATCAGGCCTGCAACCATTAAGGTAAGTGATTTTAATTTCATAAACGTTCATTATGCCCTGCAGGTGTCATAGCTGTATTCCGATGCATCTGCATTGCCTGTTATCATTGGTTTTATTTAAGGATCAAAGTAAATCAATGAAACTTATAAAATTTGTTCAATCGTTTGTCGATTCGTATCAGTTTACGAAGAAAGCAGGGTTTTGGCCCTATAAGTGCAAGAGGTTTGTCTTAATAAGAAAGGCCCGGATTTAAAATCCGGGCCCTGGTATTTTATCTGCAGAGTAATGAAACCCAGATCTGAATTTCATTCTGAGACCGCAGGCACTACAGTGTCGGGACCACCGGAACAATGAATCCCCTGCTGTCAAAAAACAGACGGTCCATACAGACCTCGCGGTTAAAGCCCGCTGCGTCCCCCATATGGATTCCATCCGGGTAATTAAACCGGTGATAGACTATATACCATTCATCCTTTCCGGGAATTTTCAGCACGGAACAATGCCCTGTACCATAAATACCAAGGGAGGGATCTTTTTGAAGAATCAAATTATTTTCCGGTATTTCTATAGGACCCAACGGCGAGTTGGACGTCCCATAGCGTACGCGGTAGTTTTCACTGCGTGTAACATCTTCTGACCATAGAAAATAGTATGTTCCATTCCGGTAGATCACGTAAGCACCTTCCCTGAATGTTTTGTCCGGCGTCAGCACTTTTACGGAATTTCTCTTAACCGAAATCATGTCTTTGTTGAGCTCGGCAACGGCCAGGTACCCGTTGCCCCAGTATAAATAGCTTTTGCCGCTTTTCGGATCGTTGAACACAGCAGGATCAATTTCCTGCCCACCTTTCACCCCCTCAGGTTTAAAATCAATCAGAGGATTGCCCGAATCCACAAAAGGGCCGGCAGGCCCGTCAGATACTGCAACCCCGATTTTCTGAGCAGCAGTGAAGTAATAATAATACTTGTATCCTCCTTTTACTTTCTTTTCGGTGATGGCCGGAGCCCAGGCATTCCGGTTTCCCCAGGTGACATCTTTCTTTAAATCCAGGATAACTCCTTCGTCGGCCCAGTTTGTCAGATCTCCGGAAGAAAATGTTTTAAAATAGTAACCTCCCCAGCCATCAAACCCATCACTGGTTGGATAGATATAATATTTCCTGGTCTTATTGGAGTACAGCACATCAGGGTCAGCATAGAATCCATCCAGCACCGGATTCTTCCTCATTGCTATTTCCATTCCCGGAGGCACTCCCCAGCGCTCAGTAAGGGTCTTTAGTTCTTTACTGGTGACAGGAATAACAGATCCATGCCGGGGATGGAAATCCATCTTTACATCCTGATCTATCACTTTAAATCTATCCAGATCTGCCGTTTCGCAAAACTGATATTTTCCCTTGCCATATACGTCGTACATCAGGATATATTTATCTGAATGGTTCAGCTTAAATATACTTGATCCCTCGACAGCATCCCTGGTCTGCTGTTTGTAGCCCGGCTGTTCAATCCACTTTCCGGATGTCAGGGAATCGGTAATCGCCAGTTTTATTCCATTGCCGTCGCCCTCTGTTTTATAAAAAAGGTAGAAGAGGCCGTTCTTACGGATAATGTCGCCGTCAATACACGACCTGCCATTTTTAGGCTGGAACAAAACTTTAGGTTCTGCTTCCAGGTCAGTAAACGTACTGTTCGCATAGGCATAGTATATAATATCAGGCCCATTACCATGCTGCATAGACCAGTATATCATATACTTACCTACTGTTGAATCATATATGGTTTGAGGTGCCCACACGCGCTTCAGGTCGTCATGTCCTTTGTAACGCTGTTGTATATTAATGACAGTATGTTTCCAGTGCAACAGATCGTCAGACTTCAAAAGAACCATCGCGCGGTTAGAATCCCAGCCTTTTGACGAAGTCATGTCAGTGAGAACCATGTAAAATGAGCGGCCGTCTTCTCCACGAAGGATATGAGGGTCACGCACGCCACCTGTACTGCTGATCTTCTTTGAATCGATAACAGGCTTGTTTTCATTCAGCGCCCGGTAGTTGTACCCGTCCGTACTGATCGCAAAGCACACCGCCTCATCTTCTACTGCGTTTCCTTTGAAATAGGCAAACAGATAGCCTGCAAAATCCTTGTCTGCCGGACCATATCTATAACTTTGCCCGAAGGAATTTGCAAGGAAACCAGTTATAAAAGTCATGAGGAGCGCTAAGCGCATATACGGATATTTTGTTTTCATTATTATCATTAAAGATGAGTGTTACCAGTTATTTTATTCCTTTTGATAGTTATTTCCCCACGATGATGCTCCCACCTCCCGGCATCATCGTAAGCTTTATACTTTTGTTTTGGTTAAGCCGTACAGGCTCCCGCCTGGGTTCCCTGCTTTTAGTATCGGAATAAAGCAGCAAGTCTTTACCAGATAACATGGGTAAAGAAACAGTTATCGTTTTTTCCTTCTCTTCAGCATTTATCCCTGCGATATACCAGGTATTGCCATGGCGCCTGGCAAGCACACAATACTTTCCCGGATACCCATCGAGAAAAACGGTCTCATCCCAGGTGGTCGGCACCTGTTTCATAAAATCGATCACATGGCCCGGCATTTCGGCCAGGTTATTGGGAGTAATGCCAAAGTTCTGAACAGGCGACTGGAATAATACAGATGTAGCGAGCTGAAATGTTTCCGTGGTTTTCCTGACGGTTCCTCCGTTATTGTCGCGGTTATGCCTTTTATTTAACAATACAGGCCCGAAGTCCATTGAAGCCACTGTGTTGCGGATGAAGGGATGCAGACTCGCGTTGAATGCCTCGGTATCATTAGCATGCTGAGTGAAGATCAGATTTTCAGAAGCTAATACGGCCTCACTGGATGCGAAATTTGGATACATTCTTTCCCATCCCCTCGGCAAAGTACAGCCATGGAAGATAACAGCAAGCCCATAATCGTTAGCATCCGAAAGGATATCTTCATATAACTTCAATGTTTCCTGTTTATCTCCTCCAAAAAAATCAACCTTAATTCCTTTTATTCCTGTACGCTGCATCCAGGCCATTTCCTCTTTCCGCGGTGCAGATGTATTCATCTTATTCTTAGGACCCTGCGGAGCGTCACTCCAGAAGCCATTGGAATTGTACCAAAGGCATAAACTGACGCCTTTATTTTTACCGTATGCCGCCAGTTGCTCAATCTTCTCACGGCCAATTTTAGTATCCCACCAGTTATCTACCAGGACAAATTCATAACCCAAAGCCGAGGAAAGATCAATAAACTTCTTTTGGTCTTCAAAATTGATACTCTCATCCTGCCAAAGTAACCAACTCCAGGTAGAGCGGCCAAATGAATAACTGCGTGATGGCTTATATTCCGGCTTTACCAGATCAAACGAAATAGTGGTTTCCACAATGGGTTTCAGGTCGGCTCCTACGGTTAGAGTCCGCCAGGGCGTGTAGCCTGGTAAAGAAATGGCAGGCCTGGCACTGCCGATACCGTTGTTTTCACCACTTTCGGGAAAAGCTATTTTGTAGAATCCGTCTTTTGTTCCTTCACTTAACTTAGATCCGCAATACAGGCTGTTTACACCTGTCTCGGATAGTAATACCCAGCCCATGTCGCCCACATGAAACAGGGCAGGAAAGGTATACCCCACATTATACCTGGACGGAATGCCCATCGGCTGGTCCGGTGTATATTCTTCCTCATAACTTGGTTTCGTTTTCATCCACCCGATCATCGGGGTAGCCTGAGGTGTTAAGAAGGTGGTGGTAACGGGCGAAAACTTATAACCGCTCAGCTCCTCATCTACAATAAGATTAGCAGTTTCACCCGTTTGCGGAATATGATACCTGAAGGCAACGTTATTGTTACTTACCCGGAAGATCACTTCCAAACGATTCTTCTTCCCATTCTCAAATTTACACACCAGCTCATTTGCCAGATACCGGACGGTGCTTTTCTTTATCTTTTGTTCTGAATAGGTTTCATCTATAACCGATATGCTTTTATCCGTCAGCTTCAGATTTGAAGACAAGTCAACCTGTGCGCCACGCAATCCCAAAGGAGATCTTTCAAGCATTTCTTTTCCCTGCAGGAAAATGTTGTAGTAAAGTTTACCCTGATCCAGTGAGAGCTTCACTATAAGCTTTTCATCAGGACTGGATACGCTGATATCCTGTGCAATAGCTCTAAAAAAACAACAAAGCATCAGGAATCCGGAGAGGATATTTCTAATCATATTCATAAAGAAACTCATTCGATCTATAAATCAGTTAAATTTAAACTGGTCCTTTTCCACCATCCCGAAAAGCAGAACACCTCCTTTTATCCAGGAAAATGACCAGTTGAAAATTGGTTACATTAAAGCAAGATTAATCATATTTTTTAAATGTTAAAAATACATTTAACCTTATTTCTGCGGATTCCCGAAATCCCGGTGATTGTAAGGAGTATCCCTCATGTCACAACAGTGCCAAAACAGCCTCCTCTTTCAAACAATTTTGCGAATTATCGCTTTATTAATTAACTGAGGCATGAAAAACCAACAATAAAGGCATGAGTTATTAAACACTACCTCATAATGATATGATGAAAAAGATCCTTTTTATCAACGATGGTTCGGACGCTTCGGTAATGGCGGCAAAAAATGTCATGCACATTGCCCAACAGCATCAGGCAGATATTCTGATTGCAAACTTAAAAAAGAAACCGAAACAAGTGCTGGTAACTGCCGGGAGGAGCGGGAAGCCGGGTCTTCCTGTACAGGAGCTTGAGCAAGACCTGAATTTCGACCTGTTTGAAGCGACGCTGGATAAATTTGTCCCTGCGATTAACGAACTGGATGCATCGTCACTTGTCACGTCAGAACTGGCAGACGTCATTAACGGGCAGGA
>JBQGEO010000706.1:0-3518 GCA_052039655.1 Pararcticibacter sp. | reverse complement strand
GTTGCGCTCCCGTTCTGAGCTTAAATTAAGATCTGTTTGAGCCTGGTATGCAAATAAGAAAAGAAAAGGGGGCATCCTGATATTCAAGATGCCCCCTTTCTTAACCCGAACTACTGGTAAACAAAAAGCTTTTATCGCCTCTCATTATACACCCCAAATTCCGCAATCTCCGGAGCCTTACGAAAATCCTTCATATTGAACCTGATCTTACTCCCCCAAACACGGTCAAAGCGGTTCACCTTAATGCGCTCCCGCTGACTTCCGTTCAGCAGCGGGTACCATTTTCCTCCCGAATAATATTCAATGGAATATGCCGAAACATTGGAAGAGTTTTCAGTGATCACAATCGTATTAAATGCCTTCTCACTTCCCAGGTCAAATTCCAGCCAGGGCTGTTTCACAGACGGATGAGATAACCAGTTTGTACCATAGTCATCATCCACTGCAAATCCATGAGCCACATATCATTGCTCCAGCTTCCGTTAACGGCACATCTTTTGGCAAGATTAGACGATATAACGGGAGCCGTTGCAACAGGAACCTTCGGCAGATGAGCAGGCCTCTTATACAGCTCGCCCATCTTCTTAAGAGCGACCAGAGCGTTCTCATCAATCAAACCATCCCTGTTAGGCGCCACGTTCAACATGAAATTACAGTAAGCACTATTAAAAGGCACAAGATTATCATTCACCAGCTTATCCGCATCCTTTACCGGAGTCTGCGGGAAAGAACTCTTCCAGAACCAGTTGGCCTGAAGAGGAAGGCACGACATGGCCGGCAGCTTATTATTCTCCTTGGAGATATGCTGACCAGCGTTTTGTTCGTACGATTTGATGTCAGAGTAAAACAGGAAATCACCCGGATACTTGGCAGAGTTAAGATCCATCACCAGGCAATCCGGCTGAAGCGTCTTGATCAGCCTGTAAATCTCCTCAAACGGAACCGTATCATAGGAAATCCTCGACCAGGGAGCATCCCATCCGTCGATGATCAGGGCCTCAATTTTCCCGTAATTTGTCAGCAGTTCCGTCAACTGGTCCTTAACAAACTGGATATGCGCAGGCGTAATGTGTCCCGGCCTCAGCTTATGATGCGTATCCAGGATCGAATAATAAAGCATCACGCCAAGCCCTGCTTTCCTGAAAGAATTGACATATTCCCTCACCACGTCCTTCTTTAACGGGCTGTTCATCACGTTATACGGGGTCGTTTTGGTATCCCAGATAGCAAAGCCGCTGTGATGTTTAGTCGTCAGACAACCATAGCTCATATTAGCCGATTTAGCAGCCGCCGCCCATTGATCGGTATTGAGCTTTTTAGGATTAAAGATCGCAGGAGAAGCATCCGGATCCGCCCAATCGTCCTCCATATAGGTAGGAATATTGTAATGGATGAACATTCCGAATGCAAGGTCAACAAAATGCTGCTGCAATTCGGGAAGCGGCCTCCCTTCCTTTGGAACGTCCTGCGCAGAAACGGCCGCAGGAATTTTCATCAGCAACAACACCGCTGTTGCACGAAAGATTGATGTACTGATTCTTTTTAAACTAAGCATGTGAATAAATTAAAACTTGACAGATCTGTGATTCATCTCCAAAAGTACCCCCGGAAAAGAACAAAAGATTTAAATGAACACCTAACATAATGTTAACGAAAACTAAATCAGTCGATCTTCACCATAGATGCCCTTGTCGAAAATGTATCAATAGCAAGCGAGTCGGGCAGATACAACGACTGGTACGAAAATGACTCCCCGGCTTTAAAATCAGGGAGTATGGTCGGAGCGTTCGACTTTGCATCCACTTTTACCTGGTGTGCCACCCCAAATATATCGGTATACGACACCACCGTAGCTACCATAAAATCCTTCAGATCTGCAACATATTCATTCCATACGATCATCAGGTTGAACTCTTCAGGGCCTTTCATGATTTTACTGGTGACACGGATCCCCCTGTTGAAAAGGAAGCTCTCATATTTTTCCCCGTAAGTCTTTCCTGATATATAACGGGGCACTGACACGTTGCCCAGCTTATCGTAATTCGTGACATCAAAATTGTAAGTCCCTTCCGGCAGGTTGCCTATCATCACTTCTATCGTGTCTATCCCGCTGGTCCGGGTAACCGGCACCACCAGGGAATCCTTTCCGTTATTCCAGCGGATCTTCGAGCTCACAATCTTGGGATCGGCGATCAGCAGCCACGACAGCATCGCCCTGTTCTTGCCCGAATGGATATGCAGGGAATCCGGACGCCCCGCATACACCCTTTCGCCTCCTTCTATGTACTTTTTATATTCGTCCTCCTTCGTACATCCATTCCACAAAACCAATGCACCAAGCAAAACAGCCATATATTTAATATATCTTATCATTTCTATCTGATTGATTGTTGACAATAAAAATTGACCTTAACCTTTTCCGAAGAAAGCGATCTCGGCGATATTCGCCTGCCTTCCCCCTTTCTGAAATATCTCGATCACCTTTACCCGGATATACCTTACCGGCTCATGAAAAGGCATAATGATCTCGCTTCCGTTCTGGGCCGCCGTGATATCCTCGGCACTGTTTGTCTCGATCGGCAAACCGGAAGGCTTGATCACTTCATGCTCCACCAGCTTCGTCCATCCATCCCAGCTACCATCGGCCGCAGGCTGGTTCGTTCCCCACAGTTCCAGTTTCTTTACGTTGTTCTGTGAAAACATATAGCGCGTTTCGTCCTGTCGCTGCCATACCACTACCCTGCTCAACTGGGTAGATACTCCCAGGTCCATGGTAATCCACATAGGCAGGTCATGGGGGGCTGAATGCCACATGTCCCATCCATCCTTCGATCCGTCCCACAATCTTGGAATGCTCATGTCTCCCCATGCAGTTTCAGCCGGAACATCCCCCGGGAGGATCACCTGCCGGAACTTCGAACGGTCTAGCCTGACCTCAGGTATCGGGGTCATCGACAAGGAAAGAGTATCTGAATTATTCCCCCAGCGGTCACGGACGAAGAAGCCGAATTTCCTGGTTTCTGCATTGAAGCCCCGGATAGAGAAGGTTCCTGCCTTCAATTTAGAATAGAATGTATTAACCGGTTCATAGGTCCCCGACGTATCAGAGAGCGTTACGATCGCCACATCCGTTCCCACAGGATTCTGGTAAGAAAAATGCAAACCGCCAAAGTCCTCGTTAACCTGCAGACTTTTCCTTACAAGGAAGATCGGCGACATGCGGGGTTTTACTTTCACGGTTTCCACGGGCGACTGCTTGCCGCTCTTACTGATCACCGACACCCGCACTTCGCGTTCGGTGCTATCCCTGAACCCTTCCAGGAGTACATAATTATTATAGTAGGACGACTTGCTGATCGTAATTTTCCCATCCACCCGTTCATATTCTGCCTGCACATACAATACATCTTCATTCTCCGGCAGGGTATAGGTTATTCTGGCCGCCCCGGGAAGATTCTCAACACTGAAATTACTGACAGCCCCCGGAGTAGCACCTTCGGAAGTAAGCGGCCCGTGTA
>JBQGEO010000705.1:0-8707 GCA_052039655.1 Pararcticibacter sp. | reverse complement strand
GTAGCAAGGGGCGATTCTAAAATAAAAGGGTACCTGATGCTGGGTGTCTCTGCCCGGAAACGGCTTGATACCGACTACCGTACTTTTCTCCAAACGGCAGGTATGCATGTGGGTACAGTGCTGAATAATGCGCTTTCTTATGAAATCGGGAAGGCTTACCAGGCAGAACAGGTGTTAAATGAAGAGCTCTCTGCGGCTAACGAGGAACTGGCGGCTACAAATGAAGAACTGCAGCATACCCAGGATCAACTCCATACCCTGAACCAGGAACTGGAAGACCGGGTACGGAGGCGTACGGAGGAACTGGCAGCCGAGCGGGATAAACTTAAAAGGTTTTTTATGCAGGCACCTGCAGGTATCTGCATCCTTTCAGGAGAGGACCTGGTGTTTGAGCTGGTAAACCCGGCTTACCAGGAACTGCTGCCCGGGCGTGAATTGCTCGGCCGCTCCATCTTTGAAGCACTGCCGGAGATCAAAGGCCAGCCCATAGAAGAAATTCTGCGGCACGTTTATCGCACCGGAGAACCCTACGAGGGAAAAGAACTTTATATCCCGATCTCCATTCCGGGAAGCGCCGTTCTTGAAGACCGCTATTTCAATTTTTATTATCAGCCAAAGCGGGATGAGCATGGCATTGTAGATGGCATCATGGCTTTCGTTTTTGAGGTAACACAACTGGTGGAGTCGCGAAAACTTTCAGAAAAAAACGCAAGAGACCTGCGGGACCTGGTGATGACCTCCCACTATCCCCTGCTGATTCTTCGGGGAAGGGATTACGTAGTAGAGGTTACCAATGAGCAGCTGGCGGCGCTCTGGAACAAGTCGCTGGATGACATTCTTGGACGAAAGCTCCTGGATATCCTTCCGGAACTCGCATACCAGCCTTTTCCGGCTCTGCTGAAGCAGGTTTACAACACAGGCATACCCTACGGGCAGGAAGAAGAGGTATTTTACGTCGAAACGGAAAATGGCAGGGAAGTAAAATATATCAGCTTCTATTACGATCCGCTCAAAGATGCGGATGGACAAGTGAACGGGATCGTTGTAACAGCAGCCGACATCACCCATCTGGTCAGATCGCGCCTGCTGCTCGAAGAAAGTTATGAACAGCAGCAGTCTTTAAACGAAGAGATCACGGCAACAAATGAAGAGCTGGCAGCGGCCAATGAAGAACTGCTTGCAACCAATGATGAACTCCATTTTACGCATACAAACCTGGAAGAATCGCTCAGCAATTTAGCTCAGAGTGAAGCCCGCTTCAGATCACTTATACAGGATGCACCAGTAGCGATTGCCGTACTGAGAACACGAGACCTGGTGATAGAAGCTGCCAATACTGCGATTTTGAACGTTTGGGGGAAGACCTCTGAGGTGATCGGAATGAAACTTCCTGATGCCTTACCTGAACTTCAGAACCAGGCTTATCTCAGACTCCTGGATAACGTTTATACTTCAGGGAAAGCATATAAGGGCGATGAATCCCGGGCATTCCTGGAACATGACGGAAAACTTGAAGAATTATTTTTCAATTTCGTGTACCAGCCTTTATTCGATCAGCGGGGCATAACGAACGGCATCATGGTTGCCGCTATTGACGTTACTCCGCAGGTAAAGGCACGGAGGGAACTTGAAAACGCACAGGATTCACTGAAACTGGCATTTGAAGCTGCTGAACTCGGCAACTTTGATCTTGACCTGGAAGAAGGGACCATGTTCTGGGATGCACGATGCCGCAAGTTCTTTGGCATCAGCCATGACCGGGAAGTCACCTATGAACAGGACTTCGTCAATGGTCTGCATCCCGATGACCGGGAACGGATCACCGGCGTTATTAATAACTCCTTTATTAAGTCAGTCAGTAATGGCGAGTATGATGTCGAATACCGTACTATAGGTTTTGAGGACAATAAATTGCGCTGGCTGCGGGCTAAAGGAAAAGTGTATTTTGACGAATGGGATAAGCCGGTACGCTTTGCAGGCGCAGTACTCGACATCACGGAACAAAAGCTCGACGAGATCCGTAAAAATGATTTTATCGGAATGGTGAGCCACGAATTGAAGACACCCCTCACCTCTTTAAGTGCCTACGCCCAGGTATTGCTATCCAAAGCTAAAGATGATGCCTTCTCTGTGCAAGCGCTAACTAAAGTAAACCAGCAGGTGAAACGGATGAGTGCAATGATTAACAGCTTCCTGAACGTCTCGCGCCTGGAGTCTGGTAAGATTCAATTAGTAAAACAAGAATTCTTTATAAATGACCTGATCGATGAAATTATCAAAGAAACCCAGCTCATCACAAATTCTCATGAGATAAAATTTAATGCACCGGAACGCATTCGCGTTCATGCAGACCAGGATAAGATCGGCTCCGTTATTACGAACCTGGTCAGCAATGCCATCAAGTATTCTCCAAGGGGGCACCTGGTGGAACTCAGCTGTAAAGCCGCAGAAGATATGGTACACGTAGCCGTCAGGGATGAAGGGATAGGGATCAAACAGGAAGATCAGAAAAAGCTGTTTGAACGATATTACCGGGTAGAGAACCTGCATGCTAAACATATCTCGGGATTCGGCATCGGGCTCTATCTGTCAGGTGAAATCATCAGGCGGCATGGCGGCAGGATCGGCGTTGAAAGCGAGGCGGATAAAGGAAGTACTTTCTGGTTTACACTGCCGCTGCATTCCTGATCACTCCGGTCATTTATGATTTTCTTTCTTAGTCCTATTATGAGCCTGGCAAGCATACTTTTCTTCTGTATGAGCTGATTTCAAATTGTGTTAACCTATTCGGCAGATCGAAAAACCACTATTGACATTTCGACATAATTTGTATTTTTGTCGAAACTTTTAATAAGTGCTGCTGTTGTATAATATAATACAACGGTATGTTTGAGTCCGGTCATAATCAGTTGAGATGATGAGATTACCTTTTTACAAAACATTTACGAGCCTGATCACAGTGTGCTGCATATCCGCATGCGGCAACAAAGAAAGCAAAACCGTGCCTGCTCGCATTCCGGTGCGCGTGTTGGAGGCAGCAAACAACACACAGGATTCTGTACAACAAGCCATGAGCTACAGTGCAACTGTAGAACCAGGCAAAGGCATCGTGCTGAGCTTCCAGGTTTCGGGAACCATTACACAGGTACTTGCAGATGCCGGTCAGGCGGTAAAAAAAGGACAATTGCTGGCTACGGTCGACGAGGCAGCGTACCGCGATCAATATAATGCGGTCAGGGCGCAGCAGAAAAAAGCCAGTGACAGTTATGAACGGGTATCCCAGGTATATCAGAAAGGCAGTATTGCTGAGGTAAAACTGGTAGAAGCCCGCTCCGGCTACGAACAGGCTACTGCAATGGCAGCTGCCGCTTATCAGAATGTGAAGCATTGCCGGCTTTACGCCCCCGAAAACGGATACGTAGGCAGGAAAATGATCGAAGCCGGCTCTACCGCAGCAGCAGGCATGCCGGCGTTTGAAATAGTGAAGATCAACGACGTAAAGGTCAGCGTCTCCATTCCGGAAAGTGAGGCGGGCAGCATACGGAAAGGCGACAGGGCGCGGGTATTTGTTCCGGCTCTGGGCAAATCCTTTTCGGGTACGGCCGATGAGGTCGGTATCGTGGCCACCTCCAGCTCCCACGCCTACGATGTAAAGATCAGCATTCCAAATAAGACCGGCGAGCTAAAGCCTGGCATGACCTGTCAGGCCTGGTTTGATTCGAAACACCCCTCTGAGACGACTGCCGGCACCGGCATCGCTATACCCACGGTCGCTGTTTCCGTAGATGAAAAAGGGACAAATTTTGTATACGTGGTTAACCCCTCAGATAGTACAGCTCTCCGGAAAAATGTAAAAACCGGAGAGCTTCTGAAAGATGCTATTGTCATTACCTCCGGCATCAGCAGGAAAGATCTTGTGATTACTTCAGGGTATCATAAGATCACCAATGGCACCGGGGTAAGGATCGTCAAATAGCTGCATTCACCTTAAAAGAATGAAAAAATCGAACACTATTATCGAGTCGGCTATTAAAAATAAACAGCTGCCTCTTACTCTTGCAGCGGTCCTTGTTATTTTCGGGATCTATGCGCTGTTCAACATGCCCCGGAATGAATTTCCGGAATTCACCATCCGGCAGGGCTTAATTGTCGGCTATTTCCCGGGAGCAACATCCAGCGAGGTGGAAGAACAGCTCACCAGCAAAGTAGAACAATATCTTTTCAGCTTCGAAGAGGTTGACAAGAAAAAAACCTACTCCTACTCAAGGGATGGCCAGATGTATATCTACGTAGAAATCACAGAGAAGCCCGACCGGGCAGCCACCGCAGCATTTTGGAACAAGCTGAAGAACGGGGTACTCCTGATGAAGGGAATGCTTCCGCAGGGCGTACAGGCAATTGTCGTAAACAGCGACTTTGGGAGTACATCAGCCCTGTTGCTTGCTGTAGAATCGCCGGACAGACCCTATAAAGACCTTGAAAAGCATGTCAATAATATTGAAGACGAGCTTAGAAAGATCCCGGGCTTGTCTAAGATCAGTCACACAGGAAGCCTGAAGGAACAGATCAGTGTCTATCTGGACAATAATAAGCTTAGCAAATACGGTATCAGCACGGGCATGGTCATGCAGGCCCTGCAAAAGCAGGGAGGCGTCAGCGCTACCGGCGAGCTGAAAGGCAGTACCATCAACATCCCGGTACACACACAGCATCTTTATACGAATGAGAACGACGTTGCCGCCCAGATCATCAAAACAGATCAGGAGGGGCACATCCTTCGCCTCAAAGATGTAGCAAAGATCCGGAGAGAGTACCAGGAGCCGGAATCCTTTATCAGCACCAATGGCACGTCCTGCATCGTGATCTCTATGGAAATGCAGAAGGGAAAGAACATTGTTCACTTCGGGCGTGAAGTAGACGAACGGCTGAAAAGCCTGTCACACACTTTCCCTGCGGACATCAAGCTTACCAAACTGGCCGACCAGCCGGTGGTTGTAGCAGCATCGATCAATCATTTCATGAAAGAATTCGGCATTGCGCTTGTTTCAGTCATCATTGTCACGATGCTGTTGCTGCCATTCCGGGTAGCAGCAGTAGCCTCCGCCACCATCCCGATTACCATTTGTGCTACGTTATCCATCATGTATGCCCTCGGCCTCGAGCTTAACACCGTGACCCTGGCGGCCCTGATCATCGTATTGGGTATCGTGGTGGATGATCCGATAGTGGTGATCGACAATCATGTGGAAAAGCTGGATGAAGGTTTAAGTATATGGGAATCTGCCGTACGCAGCGCCCGGGAACTGTTCCCTTCGGTTTTTACAGCAACTCTTACTATCATTGCCACCTTCACTCCTCTTATTCTTTTTATGGTGGGTGTGGCCCGCGACTTTGTGTTCGACTTTCCGTTCACCATCATCATCGCGCTGGTGCTTTCCCTGATTATTTCCATGCTGATCGTTCCTTATTTTAACACCATCTTTATAAAGAAAGGACTTCATGACCACAGCAAACCAAAGGAGCAGGATACAGAAAAGAAAAAGTCCCTGCTGGATACCCTCCAAAAAGTCTACAACCGAACGATTGAGTTATCGTTCAGGAATTCATGGGTGGTGATCCTGCTCGCATTGGTAGCAGTGGCGGGCGGAGCCCTCATGCTTGCAGGAATACCGCAACAGTTGTTCCCTAAGGTCGACAGAAACCAGTTCGCTGTTGAGATCTATCTTCCTTCCGGCTACAATCTAAAGCAAACAAGCCAGGCAGTAAAGCAATTTGAGGGGGTTCTGTCTCGTGATAAACGTGTTGTACATTACACCAGCTTTACAGGCACCAGCTCGCCTAGGTTCCATACCGTTTATGCGCCCAACCTGCCGACCCGCAACTATGCCCAGATATTGGTGAACACAACATCTGAAGAGGCAACAGAGGAGATCCTCACGGAATATGAAGAAAAATACCGGAACATGATCCCCGATGCCTATATCCGGATGAAACAATTAACGATGATCAGTACCCAGGCACCCATTGAGGTGAGAATTTCAGGCGACAGCATCCCCGACCTGAAAGCAGTAGCTGAAAAAGTCATAAACATCGCAAGAAAAAACCCGGATAATATTTGGGTGAGAACCGATTATGAAGAAAAACAGCAGGGTATCAGGCTGAACATCCATGAAGATGAGGCAGCACGTCTCGGCTTCTCCAAATCCGATATTTCGGGTGCCATTGCGATGAACCTGCAGGGCTTACAGGCCACCCAGGTTTGGGAGGGCGATTACGCTGTCGATGTGATCATCAAAACACCCGAAGAGGAAAGAAAAAAGGCAGGCGATCTGAACGATCTGTATATCACGTCGCCACAGACGCATCAAAGCGTTCCGCTACGACAAATCGCTTCCCTTGTACCCGATTGGACCAACGGGCAGATAGCCCGTAGAAATGGCGTACGCACACTGACGGTCAGGATTGACACCTATCACGACCTGGTACCAGCCGATGTGCTGTCAACCTTTAAAGACCAGATCGACCATCTTCCCCTACCTGAAGGAGTATCGGTCAGCTATGGGGGCGAGCGTGAAGAAATGCTGCGAAACATCGGCCCGATGGGTCTTTCCCTGCTGCTGAGCGTCATTGTAATCTTCCTCATTCTCCTGTTCCACTTTACCCGCTTTAAACTGGCCGCGCTCAGCCTGATTACCATGCCGCTGAGCTTGTTCGGCGCTGCACTGGGACTTCTGCTCATGAACTATCCATTCGGGTTTACATCGTTTATCGGACTTCTGAGCCTTTGCGGGATTGTTGTACGGAATGGCATTATCCTGATAGATTATGCAGAAGAACTGCGTAAACACCACGGCCTGACCGTCCGCGAAGCGGCTATTGCCGCAGGGGAACGAAGACTCAGACCGATATTTCTTACGTCAGCAGCGGCCGCAGTTGGGGTTGTGCCCATGATCATCAGCCGGTCTTCCTTATGGGGCCCGCTGGGAACGGTCATTTGCTTCGGTCTTCTGTTTTCAATGGTGTTAACCCTGCTGGTACTTCCTGTTTTGTACTGGTTGTTCTTACGCAAGGAAGATACTGAAGCAGGCAGAGAACTTAACAATAATTAAAAATGAAATTTATCCTGTTTTCATTAGCCGCATTCAGCCTGTTCATCGCCAAAGGGCAGGCACAAACGAAATTATCCCTGAAGGAGAGCAAAGAGCTCGCCCTGAAGAATAATTATACCATAAAAAACGGGCAGCTTACTATTACGGCTTCCGAAGAAACCAAAAAAGCAGCCGTCTCTGCCTACTTTCCCAAAGTAGATGCCATGGGACTTGGCGTCTACGCGTTTAATGATTTCATTTCTCCAATCCCCGGGATTCTGCCACGGGGGATCGATAATGTGTACGCGGTGTCGGCATCAGCCCTTCAGCCAATATATATGGGTGGAAAAATTGCGACCAGCAACCAGCTTGCAACGCTGCAAACGGATGTGAGTAAGACGCGGCTTTCCATGACAACAGATTCAGTAGTGCTGGAAACCGAACAAAGATACTGGCAGTTGATCACCCTGAACGAACAGATCAGGACTCTGCTGGTAAATGAGCGTTACCTGGACACTTTGTATAAAGAACTGACGGACAACCTGAAAGCCGGCCTGATTGCCAGGAACGATCTTATGCGGGTGAAAGTGCAGCGCAACGAGATCACGCTTAATAAAGCGAAGCTCCGGAACGCCCGGCAACTCGCATCTATGGATTTCTGCCGGTTTATTGGTATCGGATATGATCCCGCAATGCAACTGACCGATTCAGTTGCTGTGATTTCTGATCCTAAAAGATGGCACGCCGACGCTGATTCAGTAGTAAAGCAAACAAGCGAATACAAACTACTCGAGAGCAATGTAAGAGCCAGCAAGCTGCAAACGGAATTGAAGAGGGCGGATTACCTGCCTTCACTTGCGGTCGGGGTAAATGTTTCGAAAGCGGGAATCATCGACAGGGGCATTGGCAGTACAGACTGGACCCCTCTGGCTGTGGGAACTTTAAGTATTCCGATCTCCGGATGGTGGGGAGAAGCCCGTCATACATTGAAAGAAAAGAAGATCAGAGAAGATATAGCGTCTAACACACTTATGGATGCTGGAAACCTGTTGAAGGTAAGGATCGCTAAAGCGTGGTATGATCTCGAAGAAGCCCGGCTGCGGGTAACCCTGAGTGAAGATAACTATAAAGAGGCAGAACTGAACCTCAGGGCTGTCCATGACAGCTACCTTAGCGGGCTGATCAACCTCTCTGATCTTCTCAACGCACAGGCAGCGTGGCAGACAAGTGCATCGCAGGTTGTGGAAGCAAAAGGCAATTTTAGAAGCAATCTGACATTTTACCGCTACGTTACCAGGCAGCTCTCTGCCGCTGACTAATCTTCCCTGTAATAAATACATTACATAAGGCATAAACCAATTTATCTAAGTTTGCTCAATGAATCAGGCGGATAAAGACGAACAAATCAGGAAACTTATCCTGAGTGCGTTCCGGCAGCAGATAAAGAAATATGGTTACAACAAGGTAACAATGGATGATATTTCAAAAGCTGCCGGAAAAGGAAGAAGTTCGCTTTACTATTATTACAAAGGCAAGGAGGAAATCCTGGACGCCCTTTTACTGGAAGAAATATCAGAACTAAACCAATTTGTAATAGCAAAGGTGATCAAACGACGGTC
>JBQGEO010000704.1:0-11504 GCA_052039655.1 Pararcticibacter sp. | reverse complement strand
TTCCTGTTTTGCTGACGCGGGCCTTCCAGCTCGAAATTGCTTCCGACAGTCACTTTTAAGCGGTCATTCAGCAGGCGTTTCGAAAGTCCGACATTGAGGTCAGTGCGGTTTTGCATTTCACCGGTGGTATAATCTTCACTTGACTGCAAATCGAATTCAAGCTCAACTCCCCCAACCAGGTCACTTGCCAGGTTGTTCAACTGGTCGGAAAGCAACCGGCTGACGCTTTGCCGTGCTGTAGACTCCAGGCCACCTCCTCCTCCGGCACTGCTGGCGAAGGGATTCTCAGAAATGAAGCGGTTGAGCAGTAACAGTGCGAAAACCTGCTTGTTTAGCTCTGAAGGTTCATTTCGCAATTGGGTGAGCCTTCCGTTCACATTATTGACGATATCTGATGATACATTATAGTTCTTTTCCGGCAAAACAATATCGAATGAGATATTCGGCTTCATCAGTTCCCCTTTCAGATTCAAACTCACATTGAAAGGTAATTTCTGTTTGTAGGTATTGAGTGTAGTTTGAGGTGCGTCTCCTAACTGAGCTTCAACCAGGTCTATAGGAGCTGTCTCCGCGACGTAAACTGCTGTAACATCTACATCAGCCGCCAGAGGATCTCCATTCCATGTTAAAGTACTCCCTTTCTGAATGTCAAACTTGCGCTTCAAAAAGTTAAAGGACAGGTTATATGAACCTTCTTCCAGTGTCAGGTTTCCTGTCAGGGAAATTTTTCCGCTTGGATCGATTCCTCCGTTCAACTGAGCTTGTCCGCGCATAGTAAGCATATCACCATTTCCCGGATCGACAATTACGTTTAGGACTGCTTCTTTAGCAAGTTCGATATTGATGGAAATATCCATTCCCGTCAGGGCTGATTTGTTCAGTGTATCCGCAGGGTTTTTAAATGTTTTTGACAGCTTGGGATTATCTTTGTCTACGAACTCCACTATACCTTCCCTGTCTTCAATAGACGGGTCTGTTGCCGGCAGTACGAGAGTAAGATTTGTAGCTTCATTGATCTTCAGGCTCCCATCAACCGACGGAGAGGCAGGCGTTCCCTTAATGTTGAGCCGGCTGTTAATGAATAATTTACCGTAATATAAATCGTTGTCGGCTGCTGTGGAGTTTATCACCCTGAAATTATCAGCATTTAATGCCAGGTCGAAACGATAGTCGGTGTAAGTTTTGGTGTAGACCGTACCGTTAAGAGACAACTTATTATTTGCAGAATCGATTAATGCAAAGTTGCTCAGGCGGATACCCTCATCATTAAATCTTATCTCGGCATCATTCTGAACACTGAAATGCGAATTCAGCATGGGAACAGTAAACGCGGCATCCTGAAAACCTATAGATCCTCTGATAGCCGGGGCATTTGCAGTACCGGTAATATCCAGCTTTCCTTTCAGATTCCCCTTTGCATTTTTCATGTTGTCCATTGTGAATCCCTCAATGCTCTTCATATTCAGATTAACAATATCCAGATCCAGGTCAAAACTGCTGTTGTTCGTATAATAATAGCCATCCAGATTCACCTGATTGCCTTTTCCGGTAATCCCGACGTTTGCTGCAAAGGTGTTAGCCTGTTCATTATTTACCTTTATGGCTATATTTCCTACCGTATCGCCTCTGAAGCTGAAATCCTGTACCGTAAGGTCAGACGTGAAAACAGGGGAGGTGTCGAAGTTTCTGACATTTGCCTTCCCGTTAATTGTGCCGCCTGCTAATAAGGAATCCTGACCAGCTATATTCGTAAGCGTTTCAATTTTAAAATTTGAGAAGTCGATTACCAGCGGATTATTCAACCCGGGAGGGGTAGTGTTGATGCTAAGCTTCTGATCTGAATTGGAAAGAATGAAATTGGTAGCCTGGATACCTTTTCCTCCAAACTGAATTGCATTGTCCTGGCTGACAGTCCAGTCAGTGTAATTCAACATCAATCCATTCGGATTAAGACTTAGCTGATATGCATCCTGCAAAGCTTTTAATGCGCCGGCGATACGGTAGTTTTGCTTGTTGTTTTTGTCCCGGGTGCTGATATCAGTGCTTAGTGTATTATTCTTTACATCCCCGGCAATTCTTGCAGCGAATAACTGAAACTGGCTTACGTTAAGCCGGTCAACAGTAAAGGCGTACGCCAGGGCACTGTCTGTTGTATTGATTTTTATTTGCAGGTTGTTGATGTCATTTGACCCGTAAAGGATGCGGGGGACAGAACCATTTACATTAAGGGTCCCGTTTCTGCTGTCGAAATTTCCTGAAAGTACTATCGTCGCAAGCTCCTTCAGATCGGGCGCAAATTTTTCGAAGATTGGAGTATTTACAACTCTTGCATTGAACGTGAAATTTTGAGGTTCGTATTTTGCCGGCTGTGTTTCAGTACCGGTTGAGAAGTACTTGCTTATCAGATCCTGCATAGCAGAACCAATCTGCGTGAGTTTATATTTGCCTCTCAGGTTAGCAGTCATAATTTCGGATCGCAGTTTCAATGTGCTGCTGTCTGCATTCGCCGTCGACACGATGCTTACGGTATCAAGTGTAAACCTCTCGCCGTTCCTTGCAATCAATGCGTTGCTCAACACAACACTTCCGTTCAGATAATCGGGATCGGCAGTGGGAAGATCTGCTGATAGCTTGCCATGGAAACGGAGGTCATCTTTCATTAGGTTTAGTTTTCCCATATCAATGCTGTCGACGTTCAAATCAAGTTTTACTGACGGATATTTCTTCCTCATGTCGGCATTTGCAATGAGATCAAAGTCAATATTCGGATCGCTCATGTTTGCTTTTGCGCTGATAGTACCGCGTCCCGCTGTGCCATCGACTGTAAGATTCCGGTAAGCATAGCCATTATACTCTGCTTTGATGAGCTTCGCTACTGCACGTGCTCTCATTGTTTTAGGATCAATGCCTTCTCCGACAACATTCGCAGCGAGAGTGATACGGCCTATACTGTCATTTTTGATAAACCTGCCCGCGTTGAGGTTAAATGCTCTTATATTGGCTTTGTACCGTTCCCTGCCTTTAACTCTTGCATCATAGGAAGCTATGGCACGTAAACTACCATAGCTCGTATTCGCATTAAGATCAGTACTAAAGTTTGACATGCTTCCTTTGAAATATCCCTGTAGCCGGATTGCTTCCGGGAGGCTGATGTTAGGAGGGATCGTTCCGCGCGGAACAAGAGCCAGAATATCAGAACGTCTTGTACTGAATTCATCTATCTTTACATCGAGCCAGGCCTTGTTCATATCTGGCAGGCCTCTCGTTTTGGCGGATGCTTTAATTCTGGTAGCGCCTAGCCCTGATATTTCAAGATTAGGAATCTCAAGGCTTTTAACTTTCCCGCTAATCCTGCCGTTTATATTGAGTACAGCATTCGTGTTGCCTTTCAATGGCACTGTATTTGCCATAGCCGGGGCAAGGGTGAGAATATCTCTGAATCCGATCTTTGTTTCTTTTAAGTTGGCTTCTATACCCAGTTCTCCAAGATTTGAAGAAATGCTGGCGATGGAAGGATAAGTCACTCTGATATTATCGCGGATTCTTGTTACGGGAGTTTGAATATCCAGGTCTTTCAGATAAGCTTCCTTTGCGCCATAGAAGAACTCGGTCTCAAATTTCCTCAGATCAAAGCCGCTTTTTTCCCTGAAACTTCCCGAGTTTATTTTTCCTGAGATGGTATCAAGCGCATAAACCAGGTCTTCAGCATTCAAACTAAGACTGTTTATGCTGAGGTGAGAAAAGTCCATTCCCCGTTTCAGTACCGGCATATTAAAATCATCAAAACGAATGTTATTGTTCTCCAAGTTGATGTCGGTAACGGTAAATTTCCAGTTGTTAGCAGTTGCCTCTGCTGCTTTTTTCGCTTCCTGGGTAACCACTTTTGCCTGTTGTTTCCTGCCCAGCTGGAATAGGATATTTGAGTTTGTAAGATCAAGGTTTTCCAGGCCGATATGCTGTTTCTTTAAATCCAGTTTATCTGATTCAACCTGTAATTTTCCAAGATCGACATCAGCCTTCATCGCCGAAACGTCATTCTGATAATAGACTTTGATTTTAGAAAGATCAAGAATGCCGAAACTGAAATCAATGCCAAGAGGCTCACTGCTTTCCGCTTCATGCTGAGCCATTGGCTTGGGCTCTGCGGCTGGCTTCCCTTGAACTACCCTGGCGTTGACATTGGCAAGGGTGATTTTAGGGACATTAAATCTCATACTATCCAGATCGAATTCCTTTATACGTGTATCAAAATGACCCAGATAAAAGCGGACGTCATTAGCGGAAGGTGCATCAGCATAACTGATCTTGATCCGGTCGAGATTAATTTTGTCGATAGAGAACTTCATCGTAGAAGTAGTATCCTCAGGCTTAGGCTCTTTCTTCTGTTCTCCTGCAAACGCTTTAATGATGTAATCGAAATTAAAAACGCTGTCGGCATTCCGTTGTACATTGGCGGTGATACCTCGCAGGTCGATCTCATTAATCTCCAGTTTGTTGTCAAGTAATTTCAAGAGGCTTACATCTACCTTAAGGGTGTCCCCTGCGAGTAAAGTGTCCTTTTTCTGATCTTCAAAATAGATATCTTCCAGTACGATCAGCTTGGGAAGATCCAGGCTGATGCGGTTTATTTCAACCTTTGTGCCAATCTTACCTTCCAGGTAGTTTACCGCTTTCGTACGTGCCCAGTTTTGAACAGCCGGAACTCGTATCAGAATAAATACCAGAAGCACCAGAAAAATAATGATGCCGATGATCCAAAGAATAATTTTTAAAGTGAGGGTACCGAATCTTCTCAAGGTTCAATGCGTTTTAATCTTCTAATAAATTGCAAAACGCCGTTAAATGTTTGTTCTTTTCGATAATTTTAGAGATTTTATATGTATAGGAAGGGATTTTGTATACAAACAATTTACATTAATCTGTTATCTGGTCGCGATGAAAGGTGCAGGTTGTGGAACAATAGAAGCAGACCGGGATGGTACGATGCGGGAGTGGGTATATGTGCCAGAAATAAAGAAGGAGGCGCAAGCCTCCTTCTCTTAATCTACTAAACTAAAGCTTTGCTCCAGCTTTGTAGCGTCTGATGATCCTCCGATCATTATTTTGAACTCGCCCGGCTGGGTTATCCATTCAAGGTTGTCGTTGTAAAACGAAAGCTTCTCTTTATCTATTGTGAAGGTGATTGTTTTGCTTTCTCCCGGTTTAAGCAGTACTTTCTGAAAGTCCTTTAATTCTTTAACCGGACGCACCGGCTGTGCAACCATATCACGCAAATAAAGCTGTGCCACTTCTTCGCCTGCTACTTTTCCGGTATTCCGCAGAGTAAAGGATACCGAAATCTTTTCATTGCTGGTCATCTTATCAGCGCTGAGCTTAAGATCTCCATATTCAAAAGTCGTGTAGCTAAGCCCATATCCGAATGCAAAACGGGGGCTCTTTTGCATATCAATATAACCGGAACGATAATGAGTGTCCTGGTCATTTTGAGCGGGCCTGCCGGTGTTGAAGTAGTTATAATAAATGGGAATTTGTCCTTCAGAGCGGGGGAACGTCATCGGCAACTTTCCCGATGGATTGTAGTTGCCATATAATACATCTGCTATCGCATTTCCAGCCTGACTTCCCAGCCACCACGTATAAACAATAGCGGGTACATGATCCGCTGTCCAGTTAAACACAAGTGGTCTTCCGGCCATAAGTAATACGACGACTGGTTTTCCTGTTGCCTGTATGGCCCTGATCAACTCTTCCTGTACACCCGGGAGGTGAATATTCGCACGGCTCTTAGCTTCACCGCTCATGTCATATTTTTCGCCCATTGCCATCACCACCACGTCAGCTTCACTGGCAGTCTTGACGGCTTCTGCAAAACCGGCACGTGACGTGTCGCCTATCTCACATCCTTTTGCATAAAGAAGGCGGGTTTTCCCTGCCTTGTTTTTCATCCCTTCGAACAGGGAAACCAGGTGGTCTTCTTTTCCCCAGTCAATAGACCAGAAGCCCTGCATGTCTTTTTCCGACTTTACCAGTGGTCCAATAAGAGCGACGGACTTGAGTTCTTTAGAAAGAGGTAATAGCTGATTTTCGTTCTTAAGAAGTACAATGCTTTTTCTTGCCACATCTCTTGCGGCGTCCAGAAACTCCGGTTTGTTAAGAGTCTGCTGTTCGCGTTTTTCATCACTGAAGCGGTAAGGATTGTCAAACAAGCCAAGTTCGAATTTCTTATAAAGAATCCTCTTCACAGCATCATTTATAAGGTCTTCTTTTACCTTCCCTTCCTTTACGAGTTTTGAAAGGTTGTTGATATAGCTTCTGCTCTCCATATCCATGTCACTTCCTGCTTTTATCGCAGCTTCTGCTGCTTCATAGTTATCTTTTACATAACCATGCTGAATCATTTCGCCTATGGAGCCCCAGTCACTGACAACAAAGCCTTTAAACCCCCATTTGCCCTTCAGGATATCACGCTGAATATAGCTGTTGCCTGTTGCCGGAATTCCGTTTATATCATTAAAAGAGTTCATGAAAGTTGCCGCACCGGCATCCACAGCAGCCTTGAATGGAGGAAGATATACTTCCCACAGGGTTCGCAATCCCATATCAACGCTATTGTAGTCCCTTCCGCCTATCGCCGCTCCGTATGCAGCAAAGTGCTTTGCACAGGCCATAACTGCATCCAGATTGCCTAAGCCTTTACCCTGAAAGCCTTTCACTCTTGCTTTTGCAATAAGGCAGCCCAGATACGTATCTTCGCCTGCACCTTCCATTACACGCCCCCAGCGCGGATCGCGGGCTACATCAACCATAGGGGCGAAAGTCCAGTGAATACCAGATGCAGAAGCTTCTGTGGCTGCAATTCTTGCCGATTTTTCAATGATATCGAGATCCCAGCTGGCAGCCTCTGCCAATGGAATGGGGAATGTAACCCGGTAGCCGTGGATGACATCCTGCCCGAACAGCAGGGGAATCTTAAGCCGCGACTGCATAGCCGCCTCCTGAAGGGCTCGTGTATGCTTAACTCCCCTCACATTGAGCATCGAACCAATCTTCCCCTGCCTCACATCTTCCACTTTATTACCTGAATTCGTAACGGGGCCCGTCACTTCCCAGTCACCCGTATACTGGTTCAATTGGCCGATTTTTTCTTCAAGAGTCATTTTTTGAAGCAGGGCTTCCACCTTTTGATTAATCTCCGCTTCCGTAGCCGCTTTTTTTTGCGAATACCCGGATGAGGATAATGCCATAATGGCAAGAATAACAGGAATGGTTTTTTGGATCATGGTCTACCGGTTGTTAAATGATAATATACCTTATCAGGCGATAAATTTAAAACTATTACAGATACTTTTTCATCGTGATTGATAATTCTGATAATCAGTTACCATACAAAAGTGGCTACCGAACCGCTATTTAACGACGCTGAAGTGAACTTGCCCTTAAATCCAATGTTAAAAGATCTTGCTTCCCTGCTGTTATTGATCACAATGAGGACAATTTGGCCAGACGGAGTTTTAAAAGCCACATTGGGCAGATCGGTTGAAACAGACGATTCGATACGCACGGAGCCAGGTCTTACAAATTTAGAGGCGTGTGCAATGATGTAGTAGGCAGGATTACGTTTTATATTATTCCCGTCAATTGTCAGCGCTCCAAGACATTCATTACAACCTCCATCAGTATAGGGCCTTTGCTGAGGGTCGGCAGCCAGGTTCCATTCAAGTACAGTTCTGCACCAGTTGCGCGTAGCTCCGATTATTAACTCGCGGACATGCCATTTCAGGTCTTCCGGGAAGTTGCCCGGTGCTCCGATCCATTGCTCTGTGAAGTACAGGTTCTTATCAGGGTGAGCGTTGCGGACATCCGACAGAGCGTCGATTTTGCCGGCATATAAATGAAATGCCGATCCGTCAATATATTTCCTGGCATCAGGGTCATCAAGAATGGAAATAGGGTAGTCGGGCCTGTCGGCGTTATGATCGTAGATGATTATTTTAGTGTCGATCCGTGCTTCTTTGAACACAGGTCCGAGGTGATTTTTAACGAAATCGGCCTGTGCGTCTGCTACCATCAGCAGGCTTGGGTTGTTGCCCGGATGCAGAGGCTCATTCTGAACAGTAACCGCATCAATACGAATGCCTTCTGCCTTCATTCCCTGGATATATTTTACGAAGTATCTTGCATAAGCGTCATACCATTCGGGCTTCAGGGTGCCTCCCTTCGATTGATTGTTGGTCTTCATCCAGGTGGGAGGAGACCAGGGAGATCCGAGAATTTTTATATCCGGGTAGAGAGAAATTATTTCCTTTAAAAGAGGGATGAGGTACTTTCTGTCGGGATCAAGGCTGAATTTTTTTAGTTCAGGATCCGTTTCCCCCGCGGAAAGATCGTTGTATGAGAAGGGTTTCTCATCAAGGTCCGAAGCGCCTATGCTCACTCTCAGATAAGAAATACCGATGTTGTTGGCATCCGTTGTAAAGAGCTCTTTTAGCAAAGCCTGCCGTGCACTCTTCTCCATCTTATAGATGTGCATGGCACTCCCGCCGGTTAAACAATAACCAAATCCATCCATAGACTGGAAAGATTTTGAGTCATCCACAAGAATAGAAGCAGACGAGCCGCCCGGTGTTCCTTTAAATGAAAGCCGGTTGTTTTGGTTTTTAAAAAGACTGGATTGGTCTGAAGTAGTGAGCCAGACGGACACCTCTCCATCTCCATTGTTAACTTGATTAAGCTTATCCTGGACTGTTTTTTTACTGCAGGAGGAGAAAACTAAGGGGACATAGAGGAAAGCCAGGAGAATAGACAAAGATGGAGTTTTCATGTAATATTTCTATATGAGTAATGTGCCTGGATGTGGATTATATACAATAAGGGAGGTGGGTAAAAGCCCGCCCCCCTTTAATTGTCATTAGTAACCTGTGTTTTGCGTAAGCTGTGAGTTTTTGTCCATTTCCGACTGGGGAACCGGCCATAGCAGCTTGTTTTCAGAAATAGGGTAGTTCAGGTTATTTCCTGCACCGTCTTTTACGGCCTTCATTACAGGAATAGCTCTGTCTGTCCTGACCAGATCAAACCATCTGTGGCCTTCAAAGGCAAGCTCCAGTCTCCGTTCCTTTTCAATTGCTAACCGCATTGAGCTCTGATTTGTAGCCGGGGTAGGACCGAGGCTTACTCTCTGCCTGATTTGATTAACCAGTGCTCTTGCTCCTTCTGTATCACCTGACTCATTCAGAGCTTCCGCCTTCAGCAAAAGAACATCTGCCAGTCTGTACATGATGATATTTTGAGAGCCTGAAGTATTTCTCATTTTGGCCGCAAACGGGAAACGGGCATAAGAGTTACTCCAGTATTTGTCATTCCACTTGCCTGTAACATCCATGAAATGAATGGTCGATGCTTTTCTAACTGCATCGCCTTCATCATCATAGGCTTTGACAAGATCATTTGAGGGAGTATTGAATTTTTTCCATCCGGTTCCATAGAACATGTCAGATCCCCAGTTTCCGCCTGTTTCCCATCCGTCAAAGTTCAGTTCAAAGATCGCCTCACTGGAATTTTCGTGGGCTCCGTCCCAGAGGGTTTCGAACGAAGGAACCAGGCTATAACCTAGTGCAATCACTTTGTCGCAGTTCTCCTTTACCAATGACCAGTTTACAGGTTTTTGTGTGGCATAAACTTTTGCCAGTAAAGTGTAAACCACACCGGGAGTAACCGTCATCTTATTAGGGCCACTAGCCGGAACTGCCGTAGCAGCTTCGTTCAGGTCTTTGATGATCTGGCTGTATACCTCAGATACTGGTGTTCTTTTAGGGTATAGTTGCGGATAGATCTCCTCAAGGTTATCAGGTGTAATAGTAGGGAGCTCATCAACCACTAAAGGAACATCTCCATAAATCCTGATGAGATCAAAATAGGCTCTTGCCCTCATAAATTTAGCCTCGCCAACGATCTGACTTTTTCTTGTTGCTGTTAGCGCAGCATCCGTGATCTTAGGAACATTTGCAATGATGGAGTTAGCTGTAGATATATGATTGTAAAGAAATCCCCAGTTGATGGAGGCTCTCTCATTGGTCGATTGCATTCTGAATTCATCTACTTCAAACCAGGAGGGATTGTCGGCACCAGCATAGGAATTATCGGATTGTCCGTCTCCAACGAGGAAGTAATCCATCACATAGTAGGTTGCCGCTGAATTCCTGAATACTCCATAACACGCGGAAATTGCCGCCTCAGCTTTTGCTGCATCTGTAATGGAAGAGCCCGCTGTTCCTTTTCCATCGTTTGCAACGATAGTGTTCGACAAAGGGAGTTGGTCAAGCTGTTTCTCGCAGGATGAGCATACAACAGCAAGAGCGGCGACACCAATCTTAGTAATATATATAAGCTTTTTCATGGTCGTTCTAATTATAATGTAACATTTACGCCTAAAATAAATGTCCGTGCAGAAGGATAAGTGCCATAGTCTATACCCAAAGTAGTGCCTGTCGGACGGTTGTCATTGCTGCTGGCAAAAGCATTGAGTTCAGGATCAAATCCTTTATAATTGGTAATTGTAAACAGGTTTTGAGCGGTGAAGTAGACAGTAAGCTTATTCATCTTCAATCTGTTGATGAGTGATTTTTCAAAATTATAAGACAGTGTCGCACTTTTCATTCTTAAGAAAGATCCATTTTCCACAAATCTTGAAGATACCCTGGAGTTAGACACCTGTCCAAAATCTGCTTTCGGAATATCAGTATTCCGGTTGGTTTCTGTCCATCTTCTTAACACTTCTGTCGACTGATTTTTGGTATCATACATACCTTCGGTTTCGATTCTGGAAGCGTTGAAGATCTTATTTCCCTGTGACCCCTGGAACAGGAAGGAGAAATTCCAGTTTTTATAAGTTAAATCATTATTCAAGCCATAAATGAACTTTGGTTGTGCAGAGCCAATATAAGTACGGTCTCCCGGAGTGATTGACCCGTCGTTATTGAGATCCTTAAACTCCATGTTTCCCGTTTCAGGATTAACTCCTTCTGCGACGTAACCATAAAAGGAACCCAGAGAAACTCCTTTTTCCAAAGCGATTATATAGTCTCTTCCCTCAACAGCAGCATAGCGGTAAAGCCCCTGCAACTGAAGTTCTGTAATCTTATTTCTGTTGAGAGAGAGGTTGACATCGGTGTTCCATTTAAAACCCGGACGGTCGATATTTACGGAGGAGATCAGGAATTCCAATCCCTTATTTTCAAGCTTTCCTGAATTTCTGTCGATTCCATCTCTGTAGCTGCTTGCATCAGGAAGTGCCACCGTAAGTATCAGATCTTTGGTTTTCTTGATATAAGCATCTGCCGTAAAAGTCAGTCTTGAATTTAAGAAAGCAACATCGATCCCGATGTTTGACTGAGTCGAAGTTTCCCATTTCAGATCCGGATTTGGCATTTGTGTGGGCGGATTGATGTTCGGACCCCTGTATTTTTCGCCTGATTCATAAGAGTGGCGCGTAAATGTATTGAGTCCCA
>JBQGEO010000703.1:0-9587 GCA_052039655.1 Pararcticibacter sp. | reverse complement strand
CGTTGTCGTAAGAACTGTTCAGGAAATCCCGGACCTGCGAAGCCGCCATTCTGGCCAGCGGATGAGCTTCATAGCAGAACGGATAAGTGAATCTTTCCGGCAATGGCCCTTCCGGTATATTTTCGTTAAACTGATGAAAAGCCCCGCAACTCATCTTCTCGTATTCCATTTTGCGAAATTATCTTCTTTCGTGCAACTGATGCAACTATTTGTCTGTTTTTCTGATTACGGAACAGCTCTTTGTAATAATCAGGAGGATACATCTGCGTTCAGACTGAAATGTATTATTTTTGCAGCCGGCTTTCAAAATGGCTTTCCTGTATGTCCAAGCACTCTGTCATTACCAGATTTTTCCATTTCTTCCTTTCTGAATATTTTACAGATGCTCTGCGGATCACGTTAACGGTGGTGGTGCCTGTGGTGATGGCATTCAGCCTGGGGTATTCCCGGGAGGCTATCACGATCGGCCTGGGAGCTCTGATGATCAGCCTGACTGACAGCGCAGGATCGATCCTGCAGAAGAGCAGGATCTCGCTTATCAGCATTCCCCTGTTTTTCCTTCTTTCTTATATCACCGCCAGCGTATGGTATATGCCGGTGGTGACAGGCGTTTGGTTAACCCTTGTGGTCTTCGGCTGCTCGATGCTGACGGTATACGGGAACCGGTTCTACCTGCTTGGATCGGCTGCTATCATTTTTATGATCTTTGTGCTCGGATTTAGGCCTGACGATCCGATCGCGTTCAGTTTTGAAGCACTGGCAGGAGCTACCTGGTATTATCTGGTCAGTTTGCTGCAAAGCAGGCTTTTTCCATTCAAATCCGTGAGGCATTCTATTGCTGAGTGCATCTTTGCAACTGCCGGTTTTTTACGGGTTAAAGCGCTCTTTTATGATGTGAACACTCCCATTGATGAAGCACAAAAGCAGTTGCTGGCCCGCCACCTGAAGGTAAATGAGAAGCAGGAACAGCTGAGAAGCATCATTCTGCGTGAGCCCAGGGCGATGAACGAAGGGGATATAAAAGGGAAGATGCTTCTAAGGGCTTCGGTCTCTGTAATCGATCTTTATGAAGAGATTACGGCCGTTCATTATGATTATGTACAGGTAAGGGGTGTTTTCAGGGTCAGCGGTGTGCTGGAACTTGTGAACAGGATCATAGAACTGATGTCGGCAGAGTTATTCCGGCTGGGTTATGCCGTTAACTCAGGGGCCGACATACAGTTGCAGGAATCATATAACGAAGAACTTGACCTGATGAGTCAGAGGCTTCAATATATCATCGAGCGGGAAACACCGGAGAACGCATTGCTGCTGAAAAAGCTGCAGATGAACGTGTCGGGAGTGTCAGAGCATATTGAAGCCATACGCTCGGCCTTAATGAAGGAAGAAGATAAATGGCCGGATGAAACGCAGATTGAATATGACCACTTTGTAAGTAGTGAAATGCCGGGGGCAGCATTGCTGAGCAACATAAGCGTTAACTCTCCTGTTTTCCGGTTCTCACTCCGGCTCACCCTGGCCTGTGTTCTGGGATATATCCTTTCGCTGTTTCTTCCGCTTGGCAACTATAGTTACTGGATACTGCTGACTATCGTGATCATTATGAGGCCTTCTTTTCAGCATACGGTGCGCCGGAATAAGGAACGCCTTGGCGGGAGCCTGCTGGGGATAGGAGCGGGGCTTATACTGCTGTACGTCCTGCCCGGGCAAAGTGTTCAGCTCATTACCGCTATCTTTTTCCTGTTAGCGTTTTTTGCCTGCAACCGGATCAACTACCAGGTAAGCGTGATCTTCATTACCGTAATGGTGATATTATGCCTGAATATTTATACCGGATCAGATGCTTCGTTTATCCTGGAGAGGCTTGTTGACACGCTGATCGGCTGCGGGATTGCTTTCGCGGCTGCCTATGTCTTCCCGGTATGGGAATCAGGAAGGATCTCTTTTTTCATGGCAGAGGTACTCAAAGCAAATATCGTATATCTTGAAAAGCTCCTGTTTGAGCTGTCGGGGAAACCGGCTCAGCCAACCTCCTATAAACTGTCGCGCAAGGACGCTTATGTAAGTCTTGCTAATCTTTCAACCGCTTTTAACGGAATGCTGTCTGAGCCAAGGCGGTTTTCGGGAAGGCAAAAGAATGTTTTCCAGTTCCAGATCCTGAACCAGATGCTCACTTCGGTGCTTTCCTCCCTGTTCTCTGTGCTTCGTGCCGGTGAGGCTTTCTCGGGCAGCGTACCCGGAAAAGCAGCAGTCACCGAAGCCATTGATGCATTGAAATCGGGACTTTCTCTTGTCGGGAACAACCATCATTCCCTGCCGGCTGATCCTGAAGTTCCTGCAGAAAAAAGTGACTGGCTGGTAGGGATCTGCCGGGAGATCCATTTGCATTGCGGCGAGTTTTCAGAATAGCTTTTTTTACGTTCAATGAGGCATTATCAGAACCATTTAGTAACTTTTGGCCGGATTAACCAAAAATGTACTTATGGATGTTCTCAACGGCGTTAATGCCCTTACTCTTATTTTCTCTGCACTGCTCATCTTCGCCATTGCTTACAGGGTGTATGGCCTCTTTATAGCGAACAAAGTTCTGCGCCTTAATGACAAACATCTTACTCCGGCCGTGGAGTTTTCAGATGGACAGGATTACGTAGCAACGGACAGGAAAGTATTATTCGGACATCATTTTGCTGCAATCGCCGCCGCCGGCCCGCTTGTCGGTCCTGTGCTGGCAGCGCAGTTCGGCTATCTTCCCGGGGCGCTCTGGATCCTGATCGGATGTGTACTCGGCGGGGGAGTGCACGACATGGTCGTGTTGTTTGCCTCGGTCAGGCATAAAGGGCAAAGCCTTGCCACTATTGCAACCAAGGAAATCGGGGCTACGACCGGTACTATAGCCGGACTGGCGATCCTGTTTATCCTGATTCTCACGCTTGCCGGCTTATCTCTTGCCTGTATTAACGCGATGCATGAGGCTTCCTGGTCGCTTTTTACCGTGATCATTACTATGCCAATTGCAATCATCATGGGCCTGATTATGCGTTACAGGAAGAACAGTGTGACTTTTGCGAGCATACTCGGTGGCGTGCTGCTGATTGCCGGCATTATCGGCGGGCATGATCTTATGCAGAACGAACAGATCAATAACCTGTTCAGCTGGGATATCAGCACCATTTCAATCGCCATTCCTGTTTATGGCTTCCTGGCATCTGTTCTCCCGGTGTGGCTCCTGCTGGTACCAAGGGATTATTTGTCCACCTATCTGAAGATCGGTACTATCCTGATGCTGGCGATAGGGGTGATCGTCATTCACCCGACCGTACAGATGCCCGCTATTACTTCTTTTATTAACGGCGGAGGCCCGGTTATCGGGGGGCCGGTACTGCCGTTTATCTTTATCGTGATTGCCTGCGGCGCTATTTCCGGGTTTCATGCGGTAATTGCAACGGGCACGACCCCCAAAATGATCGCTCATGAAAGGGAGATCCTCTTCGTGGGGTACGGAGCGATGCTGGTAGAGGGCTTCGTTGCTTTAATGGCTCTTATTGCCGCCTGTACACTGATGCCCGGGGATTATTTCGCTATCAATACTCCCAAGGAGGGATATGATGCTTTTCTGGCAGCCCATCCGGGATTGCATACGGTTGACCTGCAGCACTATGCAGATGTGATCGGTCTCGACCTGCATGGCCGTACCGGAGGCGCCGTTTCGCTTGCAGTAGGAATGGCTCATATTTTCAATAAAATTCCCTACATGGATCAGTTGACGGCATACTGGTACAACTTCGCCATTATGTTTGAAGCGGTTTTTATCCTGACGGCTATTGATGCCGGCACGAGAGTCGGACGCTTTTTCCTGCAGGAGATGCTTGGAGCCGTTATCCCGAAATTCAATGACAAGAACTGGACGCCCGGCGTGATCATCAGCAGCGTGCTGTTTACTTTTGCGTGGGGATACCTGGTGTACACGGGTAATGTCAGCAGTATCTGGCCTTTATTCGGGATCAGTAACCAGCTTCTGGCTGCCTGCGGATTGATTGTCTGCACCACTATGCTGATCCGCATGAACCGCGGGAAATATGCTCTGTGGTCGGCAATTCCCGGTGTTTTTATGGCTTTAATTACGTTCTGGGCGGGGTATATCCAGGTGACTTCTATCTATCTTCCGCATCAGCAGTACATCCTGGCTTCGCTGGCAATCGCTGCCATGTTCCTGATGCTCCTGGTATTTATCGGTGCGTTCAGAAAATGGTATGACTTGCTTAAGAAAGAAGGAAACCTGACTGACTTTTACGGAGAGTCTGTAAAAGAACTGGTTGAACGTTAAGCCGGAGATCAGGAGGCCTCGCTGATCGCTTTTACCACCGCTTCAATCAGGCCATCGGCCATCGCCATTTTATTTGACGTTGCATTTATCCATGTTTTATTATGCTTAATGAAGAGGTAAGGCGTTTTGTACATCCGGATAAATATTTCGTCGTCGGATTGTGATTCTAAATAGAAGTAATAAACCCTGTTTTCAAAGTGAGCTTCTAGTCGTTCGTGCATCTCTGTCTGGAAAAGGGCGCAATTTAGTACATCCGCATGTAATTGTCGTTCCGAAAAATAAAATTTACACAGGAGGCTGCAAAAGGCCTCCTGTCATTTACCTGGTCCTGGTCTTCCCTGAGGCTGCAACGATCACGATTCCCCCCACCAGAAGGATACCTCCGACGTAAGGCGGCCAGTTAACAGTTTCTTTTTTATCTGCCGATATTTCAATAGGGCCGGCGTCTATCACTTTTTCTTTTTTTGTAAATGAAAATCCTGTCCAGATCAGCATGACCACTCCGAGTACGATCAGTATTAATCCTATGGTTCTGTTCATATTGATTTTGTTTATTTAATGATAAATAGAATTACAGGCTGATTGTTTTTCCTTGGGTCCTGTTTATGCAGGTCTGCGATTTTACTTTGGACGTATGAGGAAGGAATTCAGACTCTTATTGTCTGACGGATATCTGAGCCAGACAGGAAGAGAACAGAGACTCAGTCAAGCTTACTGCCCGGTACCTCCAGGGGACTGATTCGCCCCAGCCTCGGGACTGCCGGCCCTTCTCACCGTGCGGTGTCCCCGATTTGTCCGGGTTTTCTCCGGGGTTTTCGGGAGAAATCCCGGAGAAAACCCGGACAAATCGGGGACAAATCCGGGACAGCACCCAAGGAAGGCCCAAAGATGTCCCGAATAGTTCTCAAACCATTCCCAAACAAATCGCTGAAAAAATGCGACTTAGTCCAGCCGGAAGGCATGGATAAAGTCTAAACCAGGGGAATATTAAAAATCAGGTTATAAATGAGTTTAAGGGCGAAGATGATTATAAGTGTGCCCGCAACCCGGTTAAGGAGAACAATTGTGTTCTCTTTGATTTTGTAACGCTGTGTCTTGGCGTAGTAGGCTTTAAGGGTGTCCATGCTGAACTGAGGGTCGAGAATGGACCCGATAAAGGGGATAATCTGCTGAGCTTTTATTTCTCCTGTAACGGAAATAATTCCGCTGGTTACACTTACCCAGTAAAGAAGGAGGGATGGATTTAGAATGCACATCAGGAAGCCTTTCAGAAAATAACCTGTATTTCTCTTTGTTGAAGTGGTGTTGTCGTAGTTGATCTTCACCTTCTTAAAGAGATAATAACATCCTATAGCCGTCAGAACGGCACTGCCGGCTATACCAATGGGAAGCCTGTACCTGTTTTCAAATTGTATAAAAGAAGACCCGTAAACCGCGAGTCCCACGTAAATCAAATCACTGACAACTACACCCGCCGCCAGCCACATCCCCGCATGAAAGCCTCTTTCAATGCTTGTTTTCAGTAGTGCAAAAAAGACCGGACCCGTCACAAATGAAAGTACTATTCCAAGTCCTACACCAGATATAATTGTTTCGAGCATCTAATTTGTGGTTCGGATTGTGCGAATATCTGATTTTTACAATAAAAAACATCAAATTATCGATTATAATAATATTAAGTGATTGCTTCTGAATTCTTAAAAATTTACCTATGTTAGGCGCTCAAAATAATTTACCCTATATTCCATGCAAGTGAACGAAAATAAAAATTACGGATCAGCACTGTATACGCTGGTCATGGTATTCTTTTTCTGGGGCTTTGTTGCGGCCAGTAATGACATCCTGATTCCTGTGTTTAAGGACCATCTGCATCTTGAACAATGGCAGTCACAAATGATCTCTTTTGCTTTCTATGTTGCCTATACGGTAGGATCGATCATTTATACCCTGGTTTCGAATTTCAGCGGAGGGGATATCCTGAACAAGATTGGTTACCGTAATGGTATTGCCGTTGGCCTGGGAATATCTGCGTTGGGTACTTTATTGTTTTACCCGGCAGCAGAGACTGGTTCTTTCCTGCTGATGATATCTGGTTTATTTATTGTAGGACTCGGGTTTTCACTTCAGCAGACTGCTGCCAATCCTCTGGCGATTGTTATGGGGGATCCCAAGACGGGTGCTCAGCGGCTCAGCCTGACAGGGGGGGTAAACAACTTTGGTACCACTATCGGCCCGATCCTGGTGAGCCTTGCGATTTTTGGCTCTGTGAATGCTGATGGTTCTGCCAACGTAGCCAGTATCGGTATGGTGAAATTTCCCTACCTGATTCTGGGAGCTTTGTTCCTGATCGTAGCTGTTGTATTTTTGTTTTCTTCTATACCTAATAAAATTGAAACTCCTGCTGATGATGAGGAAGTGGCAATCAGTTCGCCTACTGATGTTTCTAATGTTGAAGAGAAGCATTCTTCTCAGCCGAAGAAATCTGCTCTGGGCTACGCTCAGCTCGTAATGGGAATGATCGGGATCTTTGTGTATGTGGGGGTTGAAGTGAGCACGGCGAGTAATCTTCCGGAATTTATGAAACAGGAGCTGAATACGCCGACTGAGTTTATAGCGCCTTTTGTTTCCCTGTACTGGGCAAGTTTGATGATCGGCCGGTGGACTGCTTCTGTAGGTGCTTTTAATTTATCAGATGGCACACGGAAAATAATGAGATTTGTGATGCCTTATATAGCATTCGGGGTGTTTTTACTCATCAATAAGCTCGCAAATCATGATATCACTCCTTTTTATGTATATGCGCTCAATATTGTTGTCCTGATCATTGCTGACCTGATGAGTAAAGGAAATCCGGCCAGGCAGCTTCTGATCTTTTCAATAGTGGCTATTGCCGCATTGTTTATCGGAATGTTTTCAAGCGGAATGGTGAGTGTTTATGCCTTTATCAGTGTAGGTTTATTCTGCTCTACGCTCTGGCCTTGTATCTTCACTCTTGCCGTGGCAGGCTTGGGCAAACATACTAACTCGGGTTCGAGCTTCCTGGTGATGATGATCATGGGAGGGGGAGTTATAAGTTTGATCCAGGGATTTGTAGCAGATCATGTGCTGGGAATCAAATGGTCTTACCTGGTAGGGGTGTTGTGTTTTGCTTACCTGGCATTCTATGCATGGCGCGTCAGCGGCATTCTGAGAAGACAGGGCATTGATTTTGATAAACCCGTGGCCGGAGGCCATTAATACTTTTTATGCTTGTTGAAAAACCAAGTTTTGATACCATATTCATGAAACTGGCAACCGACCTGGCCCTGCGCTCACATTGCGTAAAGGCCCAGGTCGGAGCCGTTCTGACCAAAGACACCCGGATCATTTCTATCGGGTATAACGGCCCTCCGCCAGGTACACATAACTGTGATGAGGAATGGCCGGAAACAGGCTGTCCGAGGGATTCGCGCGGGAGCTGTTCCCTTGCCCTTCATGCAGAGGAAAATGCCATTCTTTATGCTGTAAAGAACGGTGCGGATCTAAAAGGGTCTACCTTATATGTTACTTTATCGCCTTGCCTGCCATGTGCGCGCCTTATTTTCTCCTCGGGGATAAAGAGGGTGTTCTTCAAGAATTCCTATGCAGAATATAAGGGGCTTTCTTCAGATGAAGGGGTGGATTTTCTGAATCATTTTGGTTTGGAGTGCAGGAAGCTGGAAGATTAGGCTGCCGATACATTACTTCACTATAGCGGGTTCATTCATTCCTCCATTTCTTCAAGTAATGCTACAGCCGTGGCATTGATTGTTTGAGCTACTATCTGATGGGGATCTCCCTCGAAATAGAATCTTCGTTTCCATGGCTTGTTTTTGATAAAACCGTGAACGAACATGGTTCCTACGGGTTTTTCGGGCGTCTCGCTTCCGCCGGGGGATGCGAGGCCGGTGACAGCGACGACAATATCTGCAGGAAGAAGGTTTTTGAGCTGTTCGGCGAGGAGTTGCGTCACCTCGGCGGATTCTGCTGAGTATTGTTCGATCAGCCGGGACGGTATTTTCAAGAGCTCTTCTTTGACGCTGCGGTCATAGCAAACAATACTTCCTTTGATGATATTTCCACAATTCGGAACGGACGTGAAATCATATATCAGTCTCCCGGTGGAGGCGCTCTCAGCAAATGATATAGTAAAATCCTTCTCTTTTATCTTAATACAACAGGCTATAACGGATGGTGCGGGCATATATTTCAATAATGGAATTGCTAACGTACAAATGATAATAAAGTTTTATTGACGGGCTAACTGGCCTTTCCCTTCAGCTCCCAATGGTCTTTGATAACGTGTCCTTCTGTGTCTTTTTTCAATGTCCGGGCGTAACGCTCTCCTTTAATGGTACCTCCGGGTGTGGCTTTCCCGATGAAAAGCAGGACCGGATTTCCCTCCTGATCGGTTTTAAAAGAGATGTCATAGCGTTTAAAGTGACTATTGATCAATGTCGAGGGGTCGTATTTTCGGGATAGTATTTTAATCAAAGCTTCTCCTGGTTTCATAGATTTTGTTTAAGGGTAATTGGTAAAAAAAGTCAACAATAGGGCTTTCCTTTTGTTTATTAAATATGAGTTATCAAAGAATTCTTGATCTGTTAGGCGATAGCGCCGAAACTCTTCTGCAGCATCAGTGTAAAACCATATCCAAAGAGATTTTACATATTCCGTCTCCTGATTTTATTGATAAGGTTTTAGTTCAGACGAACAGGAATCCCCAGGTTTTGAGGAGCTTGTCGTCTATTTTCAATCATGGACGTCTTTCGGGAACAGGCTACCTGTCGATCCTTCCGATCGATCAGGGAATTGAACATACCGCCGGGGCATCGTTTGCGCCGAACCCGATGTACTTTGACCCGGAAAATATCATCAGGCTTGCGATAGAAGGCGGATGTAATGCGGTTGCTACTACTTTTGGCAATCTTGCCATGATGTCGAGGAAATATGCACATAAGATCCCGTTCATTGTAAAAATTAACCATAACGAATTGCTGACCTATCCTACCAAGTATAACCAGATCATGTTTGGATCTGTAGACGATGCCTGGAACCTGGGAGCAGCAGCTGTTGGTGCAACGATCTATTTTGGTTCGGAAGAGTCGAGCCGGCAGATCATTGTGGTGGCAGAGGCTTTTGAGCGGGCCCATGAACTGGGTATGGCTTGTATCCTGTGGTGTTATACAAGAAACAATGCGTTTAAAAAGGATGGGGTAAATTATGAGGTGGCTGCTGATATTAC
>JBQGEO010000702.1:0-2682 GCA_052039655.1 Pararcticibacter sp. | reverse complement strand
GAGGCTGATGTGGCAGCAACGGACATCAGCGTGTTGGGGTCTTTTCCCAGCACCTTGCCTGCTACCGCTTTAATCCCTATCTGGGCACCGATACTTGGGTTGTATGCCACATTGGGCATCGGTGTAATTCCGCTTCGCTTGCGGAGTGAGTCCGGCTTTTTTTTAGGATGGACAATACCCCTGATCAGGTCTGCCACATCATAAAGGCTGTCTGTGGCATCCGTGGGTGTTTTAACTTTCAGACTGCTTTGCAGTGAATCTGCTTTCAGTGAATCTACCGGTGCCGCTATCTGTCCGGAAGAACTAAAAGTTATGCAGCAGAGCAAGGCCAGAAATCCGCTTTTAGCCAGAAGCCCGCTTTCAGATAGCAGCGAAGAACAGTTAAAGCAATGTTTGTATTTGGGCAGATGTTTAGCTTTCAATTTTCCTGTGTATTTATTGAAGTGCCTGGGCAACCACAATAACCTTTGATATTATAAAAATGTTTGTGCAGGATGCAGCAGCTAACTGCATCACGTTCAGGCTGCGAATACGCAGTCAGGTAAGAGGCCTTATCAGCCGATGAGGGTTTTCTATTCCTGATATTCATTAAATTGGCGGCATGAATAACACCTTTTATCAGCTATCGGCGTCAACGCCCGGCGGACAAAGCATTTCATTCGACGAGTATAGAGGAAAGCTTGTTCTGATTGTCAACACAGCAACCAAATGCGGTCTTGCTCCGCAGTTCGCGGGACTGGAGAGCCTGCACCAACGATATAAGGACAGGGGCCTGGTTGTTCTTGGCTTTCCCTGCGATCAATTCCTTCACCAGGAGCCTGAAAGTAATGAAACGATGGAAGCAAGCTGTAAGGTAAATTTTGGCGTCACCTTTCCGCTCTTCGCAAAATGTGATGTCAACGGCTCTTCTGCTCATCCCGTATTCCGTTTCTTAAAACAACATTTAAGTGGCTGGTTTGGAAGCAGGATCAAATGGAACTTTACCAAGTTTCTCATCAGCAGGGATGGCAGGCCGGTGAAAAGATTTTCCCCCGTCACAAAACCGGAAGACATAGAGAAGTGGATAATGAAGCTTTTATAAAAAAAAACTATGTGCATTTTAGTAAAGCCGCGCAATAATTTAAGGTGCCGGGTATTTTGCTAGGATGTTATGTGTTGGAAGTCAGATATTCGGAGCTGCATTTTATTTATAGCACGTTTTTATATCCTTCTTTCTTAGCTTTGCGAAGAAAGAAGGACTGTTTAATGACTCCCATCATTCTGCCGGCAGTTAGAAAGATCATCCATATTGACATGGATGCTTTTTACGCATCCGTAGAGCAACGCGATTATCCTGAATACCGGGGAAAGCCCCTGGTGGTGGGCGGTTTGCCGGAGGGGAGAGGCGGTGTAGTAGCTACCGCAAGCTATGAAGCAAGAAAGTTTGGGATCCGTTCTGCTATGCCAAGTATACAAGCCATTCAGTTATGTCCCCACGCCTTATTTGTGAGACCCAGGTTTGACGTGTATAAAGAGGTATCTCAGCATATTCGTGAAATTTTCAGGCGCTATACCGATCTGATCGAACCGCTTTCACTCGATGAGGCATACCTGGATGTTACTCAGGATAAGCAGAATATAGGGTCTGCCCTTGAGATCGCAAAACTTATTAAGCAGGCCATCAGAGAGGAACTAAACCTAACAGCTTCAGCAGGAGTCTCCATCAATAAGTTTGTTGCCAAAATTGCTTCGGACATGGATAAACCCGACGGCTTAAAGTTTATCGGCCCCTCGTCCATAGAAGTTTTTATGGAGAAATTACCGGTTGAGAAGTTTCACGGAGTTGGGAAGGTGACCGCCCAAAAGATGATGAAGATGGGGCTTTACACCGGGGCTGATCTCAAGAAGCTGAGAGAAGATGAACTTGTTCAATATTTTGGAAAGGTTGGCCGGTTTTATTACCAGATTGTCAGGGGGATAGATGACCGCCCTGTTCAGCCTTCACGCGAAACCAAGTCGGTAGGTGCCGAAGATACGTTTGCGCGCGACCTGCTTACCTTTGAGGAGATGATGAACGAACTCGAACGGATTTCCATGCTCGTTTATGAACGCCTGGAGAGAAAAAAGCTGAAAGGCCGTACCATTACGCTGAAAATTAAATACAGTAACTTCAAACAGATCACCCGGAGTTTGTCGCTTCCCGAACCGGTCGGAGAGGCTCAACTGATAATTGACACGGTGGAAAAGCTGCTGACAGAGGCTTTTGCAGAAGGAAATCCGGTGAGATTACTCGGAGTTTCCCTTTCTAATTTTCACGAGCCGGTGCCGAAAAGCCCCCGGGATCTATCCGGTCAATTAAGCCTTTTCTAGTTTTATTTTCGGTGTAAAAATTCCTATCTTGTATCTGCATTTATTTTAAAACTATTACCAATGAAGAAACTTAAATTTATGTCATTTTTCGTGGCAGTATGTATGCTGGCATTCTCTTCCTGTAAGAAAGATAAAGATTCTGAAGAGCAGAACGCTTACCTTTCCGTCAAAGTCAACGGCGAAATGAAGGAAGCCAGGGGAGCAACTAACGTTACGGCTACTTACAATTCAGGGGGAAGTGATGTCTACTTACATTTTAGCGCTAACCTGGGAGATAACAAGGCTGTATCATTTGTAATAAAGGACCCCGCTGCCGGACGCTTTAGTGTGGGG
>JBQGEO010000701.1:0-7776 GCA_052039655.1 Pararcticibacter sp. | reverse complement strand
AAGCCCGTAGCTGCTATCTGTCACGGAATACAAATCCTGACTGCGGCCGGAGTTGTCGAAGGAAGAACACTCACAGCCTATCCTGCAGTCGGTCCGGAGGTCACTCTTGCCGGAGGAAATTACAGGGATGTTGCCGTAACGGAAGCGGTGACTGATGCAAATCTTACCACATCTCCCGCATGGCCGGGTCATCCTGCGATTTTGAAGGAGTTTTATAAATTGCTTGGAATTTCAATCACAGGCTAATTTTCGCAGATGCGGCTATCCTCTGCTGGCAGGAGAGATAGCCGTGCTGTTTGTTATTAAACGGTTGACCTTATCTGGTATATGGATCTAAGTAAAAAATATAAGCGGGATCTGATTGCAGGATCCTTTATCTCTCTTTGCGTTTTAACTATTACCACCAGTGCTTCGTGGATCAGTATCGGGCGTTTGATAGAAAGCCAGAAAAGGGTGAATCATACTCACGAAGTCTTATTTAATCTGGAGCAGGTGATCTCAGCTGTTAAAGATGCTGAAACCGGGCAGAGAGGCTTTTTACTGACGGGAGACGCATTGTTTCTCGAGCCTTACAACGGTGCCCAGGAGAGAGTATGGACTGCATTTGCACGTGTCAGTGCACTTACCGCCGACAATTCCGGTCAGCAGCCGGCTGTTGACTCATTGGAGCAGCTGATAAAATCGAGATTCCTTTTACTTGATCGCAGCGTTCAGAAGAAAAAATCCGGCCTGCCGATAAACTGGCAAAATGTGGAGAAGGGAAGGTCATTTATGCAGTTGCTGAGAGCTATGGTAAGCAGGATGGAAACAAGAGAAAAGGTTGTTTTTGAAAGTCGTACAGAAGAACTAAATGCCTTTGCCTCTTTTACCCCCTGGATCATCATTATCGCTTCTTTGGGGGGAATCGCCATCACCATTGTGTACTATTTCCGGTTGACCGGCAGTTATAAGCAAAGGTTGAGAATGCAGGAGGAACTTGTTGAAAAGGAAAAGCAAATGCTTCGTAAGATAGATTCTATTCAGAAATTTGCAGAGGAGGTTTCGGGGGGAAATTATAATGTAAGAATGAAAAGGGAGGAGCTGAATTAATCGGTTCCTCCTTTTTTATTGATTTAAGTTAATATCTTCTTTAGCTGGGATGTCTGGTGATCTGTGAGTTTCTTCAACGGGCCACTCGCCATCATTTTCATCATCATGTTGAGCTCAGCAGAAATAGTCAGGATAGCTTCCGTGCTGTCGGTGCCTAGTGTTGATACCACCCAGCGCATTTCAACATTGAAAGGTACTTCCTGTGCCGGAACGATGATGATGCTCTGATTGTCGATCCGGTTAGAGATTTTAAGTGCAAGCCTTGCCATGTTTTTTATGGCAAATGCCGCTTCATCTTTCGAAGATGACCAATCAGAGATATTGTCGGGCATCAGCTGGCTATGATTATTAAAGTCAGCCAGGAAAGAATAAACCGTTTCTATGGGCTTATTTATCGTTTGTTTACTTTCAAAAACAGTCATAACTTGGATAGTATGCTCTTAGCGGTTTGCCCACTCTGCGGGGTTATCTCTCCATTTACGCAACAACTCCAAGTCATCTTTACTGATGAAAGAGTGTTCTGATGCGTATTCTATTAAAGCATTATAGTTAGAAAGTGTATTAAAGCGGCATTTCGCAGCGGCGAAGTTATCAGTAGCCTCCTGAAGGTTATAAGAAAAAATCGCTACCAATCCGGCAACATCGCATCCGGCAGCGCGAAGCGCCTCAACAGCCTGAATGCTGCTTTTGCCGGTTGAGATCAGATCTTCGATCACTACGACCCGTTGTCCCTGGTATACTTCCCCTTCAATCAGACTTCCTGTGCCATGCTCTTTCGCTTTTGATCTCACATACGCAAATGGTAAGCCGAGGTCTTGCGCTACCAGTACTCCCTGTGGGATACCTGCAGTTGCAACTCCGGCGATCAAGCCAACAGAACCGAACTCCTCCTGGATCAGTGCAGACAGGTTCTGCCTGATAAAAGTCCTGATTGCTGGGTATGAAAGGGTTATGCGATTATCACAATAAATTGGTGATTTTATTCCTGATGCCCATGTAAAAGGTTTGCCGGGTTGTAATTTTATTGCTTTAATTTGTAACAAAAATTCGGCAACTTTCTGCTCAATCTCACTTTTGTTGATCATGACACAAATGTATAGAATTTATATTAACGATACTGTGCTTATTATAGCGGATTTTGTGCCCGGGGGCATCGGTCCGAACCAACGAATTGACGTTCAGAGTTTTGATTTTAAGGAATTTTATAAACATGTAAAAAAGGGTGAGGGGTCCGTATATGTGCTTTTAACAGATGAGCCCAGGAGAATGTTTAAAAAAATCCGAAAGCCTTTCCTCACGATCAAAGCTGCGGGCGGTGTGGTTAAAAACGAAGCAAATCAGTATCTGTTTATCTTTAGAAAGGGGAAATGGGACCTCCCTAAAGGAAAATTAGACGAAGGGGAGAGCACAAAAATAGCCGCAGAAAGGGAAGTTGCAGAGGAGTGCGGTATCAAGGTTTTAAGTGTAGGTGGAAAGCTCTGTAAGACCTGGCATGTATATGAAGATCGCGGTCAGACTGTTTTTAAGAAGACAAGCTGGTATAAAATGAAAGCAAAAAAACAGAAACTGGTCCCGCAGCTGGAAGAAGACATTACGGAAGCCAGGTGGATCGATGCAGGAGATTTTTCTTTCGTGAGACAAAATACCTTCCCCCTGATAAAAGATATTATCAGTCTGCTTGAAGTGTAGGTTCCCTTTTAAAGGAACCTCATCGCTTCCGCAGGTACGAATTTGCTTATGTCGCCTTTATGACGGAGGATGTCCCTGACAATGGTGGAGCTGATAGAAGAATAGCCCGGATTGCTCAGGATGAATATACTTTCAATTGAAGGATCCAGCTCATGGTTCATTTGGGCTATGGCTTTCTCATATTCAAAGTCTGAGACCGTCCTGATCCCCCGGATCATATATTGTGCTTGGATCTTTTTGCAAAAATCGACGGTAAGGCCTTCGTAAGGACGGACTTCAATTTTCGATTCATAGGTGAACACGCTCTCCAGGATCTTTAATCTCGTGTCAAGAGACAGCATCGGTTGCTTTGTGCTGTTGGCACCCACACCGATAACGACTTTATCAAACAGGGAAACCGAGCGTTGCAGGATATCAACATGAGCAACAGTTACGGGGTCAAAAGAGCCGGGAAAAAGAGCGATTTTCATTTTATAACGTTCTTAATGTTTTCGTTTTATGCCTGCAGTGCGCACTGCTATTGTTTATTACAATGTCTTTACTGTAAAGCGGACTTGTATCAGAGTTCAAAAAAACTGAATGATGAATATCCATATTGTCTTTGCTCCCGGAAATTAGGGTGATTGTCGATCTTCTTCATCGAAGGATGTTCCACGATGAGCATCCCCCCCGGCTTCAGCAGGTTCCTTTCAAAGACCAGTTGCGGGATCTCCGGAATTTGCGGCAGATCATAAGGAGGATCGGCAAAGATCAGGTCGTATGTGTCTGTATCCTGCCTGAGAAACTTAAGGGCATCTGCTTTTACAGGGTGAATGCCTGGCAGCTCGTACTGTTTCGCTACATCCTTGAGATAATAATAGCAGCCGGCAGCTTTATCGACCGATGTTATATCGGCGACTCCCCGCGAAGCAAATTCGACCGACAGGCTTCCCGTTCCGCTGAACAGATCGAGCACCTTAATCTGTTCAAAGTCAACCAGGTTATTTAAGATGTTAAACAGTGCTTCTTTGGCATTGTCCTTTGTCGGGCGTACCGGTAGATTCGCCGGGGGCTTCAGACGAAGTCCTCTTAATTTACCACTGATTATCCGCATATACCAAGACTTAGCAAAGGGAAAAACTGATGTGCCGGAACAAGACTGAAAGCTTCCGGGTGAGCAAAGAGCTTAGAGCCGTCTGCAAAGGCAATCCTGTTGAAATATTTCAGGATCCGCCGGTAATTCTCGCTGTATTTCTCAATTTCTCCTGAAAGAAGAATTTCTGTTTCATGGCTCTTTAAGTCGAACTGACGGCATACCATTAAAAGGAAGTAGTTAAAATCGTCTGTTGTAGGAGCCGAAAAAATATTATAATAGATCAGACGGCCTTCTATCGCCAGTAGGAGCTCAAAAGTGCCGCTGTTAAATTGAACAGCCAGTGTTTTGGTGTTTTTTGTTAAGGGGAGAACCGATGTAATAAAAGGCTCTGCCTGGGAAAATAATTCCGCCTGCGGATACTTTGAAAGTACCGGGCCCACGAGCTCATTCTGCACCGACGCAATCGACCTGATCCCTGATTCTTCGAGCCCATTGGTGATAAACCTGACGGAAGCAGAGGAGCTTATAAAGTTTTTCAGCACCGGCAGGGTTTCCTGTGAATAGATCTCTTCCGGGACAAATGTGAAATGGAACGTTTCCGAAGCAACTTTTATCTTGCTGAAACCAGCGTTAAGATATTCATATTTTGCCGGGAGATTCAAAAATACCTCCTGCAGGGATGAATGAAATAATGCACAATCAAATAAAACTTTGAGATTTTTCTCCTGCGTATTTACGATAGCATATGAAAGTTTGCCCGTACTGACCCTGATCAGCAACTCACAATTCCCCGCCTGATCTCCCGTGAAATCTTTTACCTTTAGATGAAGTGTACCGGTATTATTCATTTCAGCAAACTTAAATAAAATCTTTTATATCAATTGATGTACGTTCCGGGGCCGCGCCCGGTTTTGTTTGTTATTTTAGCCTGCTTATTAGATACTAATTTTCATTTTGCTTCCATGAGTTTAAGAGAGTTGTTGATCCGGCAATTTGAGCAGGTGCCAACAGTGCAGCAGATGCATGCATTTACCGAACTGGAGCGGTTCATTCTCAGTCGCGAGGGAGACGAGTGCTTTGTGCTGAAGGGATACGCAGGAACGGGGAAGACAACCATTATTGCGGCTCTTGTAAAAGTGCTGCCGCGGCTGGGGCTGAAATCGGTATTGCTTGCGCCTACCGGAAGGGCTGCTAAAGTGGTGAGCAACTACTCCGGCAGACGTGCTTTCACTATCCATAAGCGTATCTATCGGAAAAAGCAGGCGGTGAGTCCAGATTTTGATTTCTCACTTGCTCCTAACCTGGCTGAGAACACCCTTTTTATTGTGGATGAGGCCTCGATGGTGTCGGATACACCAGGAGATTTCAGCAGGAAGAGCTTGTTACACGATTTGGTCAGCTATGTATATAATGGTAAAAATTGTAAACTGATGCTTGTCGGTGATACAGCGCAGCTCCCGCCTGTAGGCTCTGATTCAAGTCCCGCTCTGGAACCGGCAGCTTTAGGCAACACCTTTGCTCTTACAATATTTACTTATGAGCTGACGGACGTTGTCAGGCAGGAAAAACAATCAGGTATTTTAAAAAATGCCACGGAAATCCGGGATCTGCTGAGAGAGGGGAAGCAGTCGTTTCCGGCAATCAAAGTACAGGGCTATCCTGATATCTTCAGAATGACAGGAGAGCGCCTTACGGAAGGGCTTCATTATGCTTATGATAAGTTCGGAACTGATAATACCCTCGTCATCTGCCGGTCTAATAAAAGTGCAAATAACTATAATCAGCAGATACGAAACCGTATTTTATACAGGGAAGAAGAGATCACGGGGGGCGATTACCTGATGATCGTCAGGAATAACTATTATTGGCTGAAAGGAGAGGAGAGCAGCAACAATTTTATTGCGAACGGAGACATTGTAAAAGTAAGAAAGCTGAGGAATATCCAGGAGCTTTACGGACTCCGGTTTGCTGACGTGGTACTTGAGTTTCTTGATTACCCCGACGAAGAGCCCTTAAGCTGCAAGATACTGATAGACGCGATATACGCGGATGGCCCTGATATGGGAAAGGACGATCAAAGACGCTTTTTTGAGGCAGTCATGGAAGACTATTCTCATCTGCACGACCGGAAGGCACGTATCGAAGCGATCCGGTCAGATCCTTATTACAATGCCCTGCATGTAAAGTTCTCCTACGCTGTTACCTGCCATAAAGCGCAGGGCGGGCAATGGGACGCAGTGTTTATTGATCAGGGTTTCCTTACCGAAGAGATGGTCAATACAGATTTTCTGAGATGGCTTTATACGGCAGTTACGCGCTCTGTAAAAGAGCTCTTCCTTGTGAATTTCAGCCAGGAGTTTTTTACGTAAAAACGACCGTAAAAGTAGTCCCTTCACCGGCTGTGCTTTCAGCTGTGATATTTCCCCCCATGGTAACGATCTGGGCCTTTGTAATGAATAGTCCAATCCCTTTGCTGTCTTCCCGGTTGTGAAAGGTGTTATATATTCCGAAAAGCTGATGCCCATGCTTTTTCAGATCCATGCCAAGCCCGTTATCTTTCACCAGCATACACGTTTTTCCATTTTTCAGGTATGTTTTGATCCGGATATGAGGCTCACGGTCAGGATGCCTGTATTTAATAGCGTTGGTCAGAAGGTTTTGCATGATGCTCTCGAGGTACGACTTTGGATACCGGATGCACGGAGCCTGAGTGAAATCGTGTTCTACTTTTGTCTTTGTTTGTTTAACATCCGCAGAAAGATTTTCCATTATCTTAATAAAGACTTCCTCAAAGCTCAGGTCTTCATTTTCAACCGCAGGGCCGTTTCTGTTTCTCATCAATTCGAATAGATCATCAAGTTTAAGGAGGAGATTAGACGAAACAGATTTTATGGCCTGCATAAATTCTTCTTTCTCCCGTGGATTAGGTGCATTTTCGTATAAGCGCAGAAGGCTGTTGAGGTTTAGCCCCGGCGACCGTAAATCATGGGAGGCGATGTAGGCGAACCGTTCCAGTTCCCCGTTTTGCTTGATAAGCTCATTACTAATATTGACCAGTTCATTCTTCTGGGATTCGAGTAGTTTGTTTTTATCATCTACCTGCCTGAATAGTTTGAGAATTTGCTCCCTGTTATGAATGATGGTTATTAATGAGGCAATTATGATGACCAGTAGTACATAACTTCCAGCGATTGTGAAAATTTGTATCCGTTCATTTAGTTTGGCAAAAGACTGGTGATACTTTTGCATTGTTTTTTTTTCAGCAGATGTAATCCGGGACACCAGCTGCTCGATTTTTTCCATGGCGAATTTACCTTCATTCGTACGGACCTTCCCGAGTGCCTGTTGCTGCCGGCCGCTTTTCTTTAGGCTGATGGTCAATGCGAGTTCCTTTCGCTTAATATCCAGCCAAAGCTTTAAGTCCTTTAGGTTATTTTGCTGGTAAGGATTATCGGCGGTCAGTATCTGAAGCGTTTGGAGCGTCTTTTCGATCTGTTTTTCAGAAGTAAAATAGTGGTTTAGATAAATTTCATTTCCTGTGAGGAGATATCCCCTCTGTCCGCTCTCTGCATTCGATGCCGTCAGGAGCAGTGAGTTTGTTTTATCCGTAATCAACACGGTTTTTAATGTCTTCTGGTGGTTCTTTTCGCTTTGAGATGACTGGGCCAGATAAAATACAGTATTTATGATTGCCAGGATAATCGACGACCCTATTAGATAATAGATGTATCTGTGATTTGTCATACAAAGAAGGATAACGGGTCCGTCTATCGGGGTTAAAAGAAGATAAAAATAATAAAAATTAGTCAAATTCAAGCATAACTTATTGATAACTATAGTTGATTAGGCTGTAAAGTCATTATTAAGTCCTTTTTGACTTTCTGACTTTGATAGTCATAAATAAAGCACACCTTTGCGCATGG
>JBQGEO010000700.1:0-2092 GCA_052039655.1 Pararcticibacter sp. | reverse complement strand
CAGAGAAGCTGCCGGGAACGAAACCAAAAGCAGCGCAGGCGACAAATATGAGACCGCCAGAGAAATGATGCAGCAGGAGATACAACTCAATGAAAGGCAATTGTTTGAAGCGAAAAAACTCAGACACGCCCTGAGTTTGATCAATCCTGCAATCAGATCCTCCAGTGCCGGCGCCGGCAGCCTGGTGTTCACAGACAGGGGAAACTTCTTTATCGCTGCAGGTTTGGGCCTGTTATATTCAGATGGGATACAGTTTAATGTAATCTCCGCAGTATCTCCGGTTGCAAAGGCACTGGCCGGGCACAAAAGTGGTGACACAGTGACCTTTAACCAGACCGGATTTACAATAAGTGAAGTATTTTGATCACTTTAGTACCAAAGTTGACATGGCCGTTACCCTCCCGTGCAACTGTAAATGGCTATCTTTGCAACTTAATTCTTTGATTTATGACAAAGGGATTTTTTAATATACCAACACCGGTAAATGAGCCGGTCCTGTCTTATGCTCCCGGAAGCCGGGAACGCTCATTATTAAAAGAAGCTATTACTGCTGCTTACTCATCCCGGATAGATATACCTATGTATATTGGGGGAAAGGAAATAAGAACTGATAAAAAAGTAGAGATAAGGCCCCCTCACAATCTGCAACATGTAGTGGCTACCTATAGTCAGGGAGATAAAAGCCACGTACAGCAGGCAATTGAAGCTGCACTGGGAGCAAAAGAATCATGGGAAGCACTGGCCTGGGAACAAAGAGCCGCGATTTTCCTTAAAGCAGCAGACCTGATTGCCGGCCCTTATCGTTATAAGATCAATGCAGCAACCATGATCGGGCAGTCTAAGAACGCATACCAGGCGGAAATTGATTCAGCCTGCGAACTTATCGACTTCCTCCGGTTTAATGTAAAATACATGGCGGAAATTTATGCACAACAACCGCCTGTTTCACCCTCAGGAAGCTGGACCCGTCTTGAACAACGTCCACTTGAAGGTTTCGTCTTCGCTTTAACTCCTTTCAACTTTACTGCAATTTCAGGGAACCTGCCTGCTTCTGCTGCTTTAATGGGAAATGTTGTCGTATGGAAACCATCGAATGCGCAGATCTATGCCGCAAGAGTGATTATGGAGGTGTTTATGGAAGCCGGACTTCCGGCTGGCGTCATTAACCTGGTATACGTTTCGGGACCAGATGCGGGAGAAGTTATCTTCAACCATCCGGACTTCTCAGGTATTCATTTCACCGGGTCAACTTCGGTATTCCAGGACATCTGGAGAACCATTGGAAATAACATACATAAGTATAAAAGCTATCCGCGTATTGTGGGTGAGACCGGGGGGAAGGATTATATTCTTGTACACCAGTCTGCCGACCTGAAAGTAGCAAATACAGCAATCATAAGAGGAGCATTTGAATACCAGGGACAAAAATGCTCGGCAGCATCCCGGGTTTATATTGCAAAATCAATCTGGCCCGAGTTGAAAGAGATGATGCAGACAGAGCTCAGCACCTTCAAAATGGGACCAGTGGAGGACTTCAGCAACTTTATAAATGCTGTGATAGATGAAAAATCATTCGAAAAGCTCACAAAGGCAATTGACGCGGCAAAAGCCGACAGCAATGTTGAGGTGATCTCGGGCGGCAACTATGATAAGTCTAAGGGATATTTCATTGAACCTACGGTGGTCGTTACCAAAGATCCGAACTATGTCACCATGTGTGAGGAGCTGTTTGGACCTTTCCTGACAATATATGTTTATGACGACAATGAGTTTGATACCATACTCAGCACAATAGACAAGACATCTATATATGCCCTTACAGGAGCTGTTATTGCCAACGACCGCTATATCATTGAAAAGGCCACTTATGCATTAAGAAATTCAGCAGGAAACTTCTATATTAACGATAAATGCACAGGAGCCGTGGTAGGCCAGCAACCATTCGGAGGTGCCAGGGGATCAGGCACGAATGATAAAGCAGGATCTATGATCAACCTGCTCCGCTGGGTATCTCCAAGGACGATCAAAGAAACTCTTAGTCCGGCAAAAGACTACAGGTATCCTTTTCACGAAGAAGACTAACAGCATTTGC
>JBQGEO010000699.1:0-3306 GCA_052039655.1 Pararcticibacter sp. | reverse complement strand
ACTGGTGTGTTGTGTGTAAACCTTTATCAGAAGATACATTTATGACGATAACGTTTCACGGTGCTGCAAGGTGTGTAACAGGCAGCAAACACTTAATAAAGCTGAATAACGGGACTCAAATTCTGCTTGACTGCGGCCTTTTCCAGGGGATGGGGGAGGAGACTGAGGACCTTAACGGGCATTTTGGATTTAATCCTGCAAAGGTAGATTATCTAATATTGTCTCATGCCCATATTGATCATTGTGGTTTAATCCCCAGGATGGTTGCCGAAGGGTTCAAAGGGACGATTTTCAGCACAGCACCGACGATGGACCTGGCACGGGTGCTTTTGGATGATTCAGCAGGAATCCAGCAGCAGGAAACAGAATCCATAAATGAGATGCGGACCAGGCGGGGGTTATCTCTTTTCAAGCCGCTTTACACGGAAGAGGATGTGATGGAGGCCATGAGGCTTTTTAAAATAGTAGACTATAATACCGATTTTGAGATTGAGCCCAGGATCAAGCTCCGGTTTACCGATGCAGGGCATGTGATCGGAAGCGCCGCCGTGCATCTGACGATTCTCGAAGATGCGAAGTATACCCAGCTCACATTCAGTGGAGATGTAGGCCGGTATGGCGATTTGCTGCTGAAGAATCCGCAAAGTTTCCCCCAGGCAGACTATATTATTCTTGAATCAACTTACGGTGACAGCTTTCACCAGGACATGGAGCCACTTGAAGAACGTTTACAGGAGATCATTAACCAGACCTGTAATCTGAAGGGAGGAAAGCTGGTCATTCCAGCATTCAGCGTCGGGCGGACGCAGGAATTGTTGTATGCCCTCAATTCGCTGGAATTAAGGGGACTTTTGCCTGATTTTCCCTATTATGTAGACAGCCCGCTTTCCCAGAAAGCGACAGAAGTTTTAAGGGAACATACGGATGTCCTCAACCGTGGGGTTAAAGAAGTAATGAAACAGGATGATGATGTTTTTAAATTTAAAGGGCTGAAGTTTATCCAGTCGGTAGAAGAATCCCGGGCTCTTGTTAATGATCAGCGACCCTCTGTTATCATTTCCTCATCAGGGATGGCCGAAGCCGGGAGGGTAAAACACCATATAAAGAGTGTGGTGAGCAACGACAGGAACACCATTCTCATGGTAGGTTACTGCGAACCGTCTTCATTAGGCGGAGAGCTGATCAGGGGGAAAAAGGTCGTTTCGATTTTTGGAGATGAATATGATGTGAGGGCAGAAGTACGGGTCATAAGATCTATGAGTGCCCACGGAGACTGTGATGATCTCCTTAAATTTCTTTCCTGCCAGGACCCTGAAAAAGTAAAAGCCCTGTATCTCGTTCATGGGGAGTATGACACTCAGACCGTCTTCAGGAACCGTCTTCTGGATATTGGTTTCAAAGAAGTCCGTATTCCCGGACAGCACCAGATGGAAGAGCTGGAATAAGCTGCATGTTATTAGAATATTGCCTGTACCACACCTGTCCATGAGGGCATCCTGAAATAAGAGGCTGCTTCATACTTTTCGGGATTCAACTCTGGCTTTGCATAGCTTATGGTGAGCACAATGGCCAGGATCACCGGAACCAGTAGTATAATAAAGGGAGATATTGAGTTAGTTGCTGTTTTCATTTTGCTTTTATTGATAATCAAAGCAACAGCAACTTTCCCTTATTTGAAAATTAATTAGACTAAGTGCATAGAATATTAGATGAACGGCAGTTTTTGGCACCTCAACAGAAAACGGCCGTTCGTCGAATAATTTACCCTGAAATCCTGTGACTGTTAGTGAAGATCAATTCAGTATTGAACACCTTTGTTTCAAATTCTTCGACAGGCCTTTTGCTTTCAATAAGCTGCAGCAACAGTTCAGTCGCTGTTTTACCCATATCAAACGCAGGTTGTCTCACAGCAGTAATGGAAGGAGAAAACAAATCGACGACATTTGCATTCGTAAAACCGGCAATCGCAATGTCTTCCAGATGTGCAGGAGCGAGCTTCTTAATCGCCATCAGGCAGAAAAGACTGAGCTTATCCTGGGCAATAAATATAGCCTCTGGAGGTTCGGGCAACTCGAACAGCTCGCGTATTGCCTGGTCTATTTCTTCCTGCTCAATCCCCTGCGACTTCCCATGTTTTACATAGTCCTCATTAAATGGCAGCTGGTATCTTTGAAGAGCGGCCTTATATCCCTCAAGCCTTTCCCTGGTAATAGATAAATGTGAGGCGTTCGTAATATGAGCAATCCGCTTATGCCCCAGGCTGATCAGATATTCAGTAGCTTCGAAAGAGCCTTTCAGATTATCTGCAATAACCCGGTGAGTGTGAATCTCCTCGGTGATCCTGTCAAAGAACACCATCGGCAGCCCTTTATCGTGAAGCGATTTGAGATAAGAAATATCCGAGCTTTCAGAAGATAGGGAGATCAGGAGTCCATCAACAGAGCGCGATGCCAGGTGTTCAACGTTCATTACTTCCCGGTCAAAGCGCTCATGACTTTGAGTAATAATAACATGATAATCCCGGTTGTATGCCACAGACTCAACACCATTAATTGCCTGCGAGAAGAAGTTGTTTGCAATCTCAGAGACCACAACACCTATCGAATGGCTCCTTCGCTCTTTCAGGCTCAGTGCTATGGGATTAGGGCGGTAATTAATTTTCTCGGCGTATTCAAGAACAATCTTTTTTGTTTCTTCACTAATCTCATACCCTCCTCTTAACGCTCTGGAGACGGTTGATGTTGAAAGCCCTAACGCTTTCGCTATATCCTTAATAGTTACCGTATTGAACTTCATCTGAATTTTAGAACGATTTTCTAAAACGCTAATATACTTATATATATTGATAAGAAGGAATCGCCAAACCCTCTGACCCTGCTCTGTCTGATAACTACAACGATTGCGGGAACGATTGCATAAATATAGTTTAATCATCCGGGTATAACTTTCACTGCAAAAACCTAATATTGTTTGTAATTGCTTATAAACCAGATACTCGTAAACTTATAAAAATAGCATTGGGGCTTAAAAACGAAATACTTTCCGGTAAACCGGGAGAGTAAACAGTGTTTTTTAGCGTGGGTAATAGCTAAAATGAAATGGAAATTAATCTTTTAGGGACGTTAAGGCTCGTAACAACAATGTTGCTTCTCGGCGGAGTATTATACCCGGTTTGTGCACAAAGGCCTGCTGCATTCCCCGGTGCGGAGGGCTTCGGCAGACATGCCAGCGGAGGGAGAGGGGGCCGGGTAATATATGTCAGTAACCTGAATGATTCAGGCGAAGGCAGCCTGAGAAAAGCTATAC
>JBQGEO010000698.1:0-2645 GCA_052039655.1 Pararcticibacter sp. | reverse complement strand
CATTAAGTATAAAAACTGTGCCATTTAAAAAAGCAATAAGGCAGCAAGCATTGGAAGGAGTGTAAAGATAAAACAAACATCGCCTGCCCGGGAATAAGATCTGCACCGGCCAGCTCAGAAGGAAAAGATCGGGAAAGCAGAGATTTTTTTAACTTAGCATATGTTTATCTCACTCCTTGACACACCTGTTGGCATTCTTTCTATAGAAGCAGATGATGAATATGTCAGTGCTGTTATGTGCCATGATGAGCCGCAGGGGGATTTACCGGAAGAATGTCCTAATACCCTAACCACCCTGGCAGCTGACCAGCTCAGGGAGTATTTTATGGGTGAAAGGAGTTTATTTGATATTCCTTTTAAGCAAAAAGGAACAGAATTTCAGCAGAAAGTATGGATGGAACTGCTCAACATCCCTCCCGGCTATCCTATCAGCTATGCGGCTCTTTCCCGCCGGATGAGAAATCCGCTTGCCATAAGGGCGATTGCGGCAGCCAACGGGAAGAATAATATGATGATTGTGGTTCCATGCCATCGTGTGATAGGCAGCTCCGGCGAACTCGTTGGCTATGCAGGAGGGCTCTGGCGAAAAAAATGGCTTCTGGAACATGAAGCCAAAATGATGCAGATCGGACAGACTACACTGCTATAGCTCCCTCGGATCTGCTTACAATTTCTTTTTTTCTTCTTCCTCCAATGATCATTATAACAGATCCGGCAAGCAAAAGAGACCAGCCTATCCACCTGTAATGTACTAAACCTGCCGCCGCTCTCGCCAGCTTTTTAAAAGGAATAAAACTAAACGAGTCATTCACTTTAAAATGTACCGCGACAAGCGTCAACAAAACAAGAAAAAGAGCTGTCCAGCCGGAAAACCTGACGAGCCCTGCTTTCCCTGTAAGTGAACCTATTATTCCCAGTGCAGCGACAAGATAAACCACAGAGGCCAGCCCCGAATGCAGGTCCCAGTAATTCCAGTTTCCGACAATAGGTAAATGCACCATAGGACTAAGCCCTCCCGCAACTATCAGAAGGGCACCCGTAAGACCGATATAATTCTTTGAGTTCATGATTATTGGCTATTGGCTATCAGCAATTGGTTCTTGGCTATTGGCTATTGGCAATAAGCCATCAGCATCCGACTTCAAACTTTCTACTTTTAACTTTAAACTTTAAACTTCCTGCTTACTTCTCCTTAATTTCCATTTTTTCAGCGAAATGCGCACAGTAGTCACGCAAGTCTTCCACAATATTCTTCTCTCCTGTAGCACGGAGGAAGCTATCTCCCATAGTCTGAAGAGTTTCATAAAAGAAGCGCTTCATCTCATCAACAGGCATATCTTTTGTCCAAAGATCAATGCGTAAAGAATTTTTATAATTGTGGTCCCACAGAGAAAGGATCATTGCTTTTACCGGCAGTTGCTCCCTGTTTTCAGAATCAGATGATTCCCAGGTAATCTGCTCAGGTACGTTATTATCATCCAGCTCTACTGTCAGTTTTATTTCCGCTTTCTTCATTTGTCTTTATTTACACTCTTTTTATTTACTACTAATTTAATACGCTTGCTTTTCCGAGGATTAGTAAAACAGCCACCGCAAAGATGACAAATAACATCTCAACTATCCAAATCCGTTTAAGATCACGAAGAAACGTCCTGAACAGGATGTCGGATACAGAGCATACAAGTATAAGCAGGATCATCATAGTGAAACTTGCACTGCTCTCTTTTGAAAAAATAAGGGGATAGACCAGCCAAACCATAAGGGCTGCCGAAACAAAATTTAAAGGAGTAAGCCGGGCTTTCATCCTCTCCTTCCGTTTTTTGATGTCCCGGGGCGACCGCTTTTAGGCCCAGCGTTCCTTGTGTTACTTTTTCCCGCCGGTGATTTCCCCGCCTGGGATTTCACTTGCTTCTTTGCCGGAGATTTTGAGTTGCCCCCCTTCTGGTTCGAATATTTCTTCTCGTGGAAAGCCCCTTTAAACTCCGGGTTTTCTTTACGTTTTTGTGTATCAATCTCACGGGCTATATCCTGGCGCTCATTGAAAGGAGTTTCTTCAACAAACACATCTTCCGGCAAGCTCTTTTCCGGGATCTGCTGCCGGATCAGCTTCTCAATTTTACGGAGGTAGTATACTTCTGCCGGATTACAAAACGTAATCGCATCGCCTGTATTAAAGGCCCGCCCCGTGCGTCCGATCCGGTGAACATAATCTTCAATAACAATCGGCACATCAAAGTTGATGACGTGGCTGACATTGCTCACATCAATACCCCTCGCCGCAACATCTGTGGCCACCAGTATCCTCACAGATCCTTCCTTAAAAGCATTGATCGAATTAATGCGCGTATTCTGTCCCTTATTCGCATGGATCACCTTTACCTGTTCTTCGCCATATTTCCTTTCCAGGAATCTATGGATATCGTCTGCAACGCCTTTCGTTTTACAGAAGACGATCAGCTTATTCAGTTCATCGTCTTTTTGAAGAAGATGCTGCAAAAGATTGATCTTAGTCTTTAGGTTCGGAACAATATATACCGATTGCTGAACAGTTTGCGCCGGCGTAGCCTGCGGATCTACTTCCACTACAGTTGGGAATTTCAAAAAGTCGCCCGCTATCTTATGCACCAGGTCACTCATTGTTGCTG